>QMMB01000340.1 GCA_003647035.1 Deltaproteobacteria bacterium
CGCGTGAGGCGCCGTGCCGCCGGTTGAGGCTCGGCTCCGCGGCGGCGTCGACGGTGACGATGCGCGCGCCGGGGGGGATCTCGGTGGACAGGACGTTCAAGAGAGTGGTCTTGCCGCTGCCAGTCCCACCGGAGATGATCATGTTCCTCTTGGCGCGCACGCATCGCGCCAAGAACTCTGCCATCTGGCCGCTGAGGCTTCCGAGCGCGACCAGACGGTCCATCTGAAGCGGTCGCCGCGCAAACTTCCGAATCGTGATGCAGGGCCCGCGAGTCGCGAGCGGCGGAATGATTGCGTTCACACGCGAGCCATCTTCGAGACGGGCGTCCACCAACGGCGTGCTTTCATCGATTCGCCGGCCGAGTGGAGTCACGATTCGTTCGATCGCCGCGCGGCATGACTCGTCGTCCGTGAAGCGCAACGAGGTTAGGTGAATGGTCCCGCCGCGTTCGACGTAGATCGTCTTCGGGTCGACGACCATGATCTCGGATACGGTGTCGTCTTCGAGCAACTCCTGGAGTGGGCCCAGACCGAGAGCCTCGTCGGCCATCTCCAAGACGAGTTGTGCTCTGTCCGTCGCTGCGGGGAGCTCTGACTCGAACCTCGATACGATTTGCTCGAGAGCCTGCAGCACGCGCGGGCGCAGAACGGCGGGATCCATACCGGTATCGTCGAGCGATGCGAGATCGAGATGGTCGAGAAGGGAGCGGTGTATTCGCCTCCTGAGCTCGGGCGCTCCGATGCCGTCAGCCGTGGCGGAAGGGAGCGCCGCGATCCGCAGAACGTAGGGACCCACGCGAAGCGCAGCGTCTGGCGAGACCAGCGCCCAAGAGGTGTCGACGAGCTCATCGCCCAGCGTCGTGCCGTTGGCCGACTGGTCCAAGACTCGGACTCCGCTCGAGCTGCGTTCGACCCGCAGATGGACCCGGCTGACCGCCGGCGACGGGAGGACGACGTGACACGACGGGTCGCGTCCGATTGTGAACGCGGCTGCCTCGGGAACGTTGATCTTTCGCTCGGAACCGCCTGGGGTGAGCACGGTTACCGCGAAGCCCCCACTCATCGAGCGCCCTCACTTCCGGTACTTGCGCTGCTGGTCCCGGGGTCACCCCCTACCCGCGGCTGGTCCATGAGCTCGTGGTCGTCGACCCCTCCGTGAAAGGCCTCGTACACCCGCAGCGCTTCTTCCACACGGTTCCGTTGACTCAGGCTTACCGGCTCGAGGACAGACGGGACGACCAACATATAGGATTCGTTGTCTTCGATCTCGCGAGAATGCGTCCCGAACAGGGCGCCGATGAACGGAATGAGGGCGAGGCCGGGAATTCCGCTTTTGCTGCGCCGCTCTGTGCGCGCGCGGATTCCTGCCAACGACACCGACTGGCCGAGCTCGAGGTTCACCAGCGTCTCGACGTGAGACGTAATGCGCCCCGGAATGCCGCGCACGCCCTTCCCGGCATCTAGGTCAGAGATGTCCGCTACGATTTCGAGCTCTATTCGCCCGGTCCTGGAATCGTATCGCGGAAGAACGGACACCTTCGTCCCGAACTCGATCGCCTGGACGTTGACGGTCAGGTTGTTCTGGACCTGAACGTTGAACTCCCCGCCCGAAGTGAACACGGCCTCGGTGCCATTCGCCGTCACCAGCGTGGCCTGCCGGTACATCTTCGCCCAGCCCTTCGACTGGGCCAGGTCGAAGCTGGGCAGGAACGTGTGGGGCAGTATTTGAAACGCGCTCTGGGTCGGCTGCCCGCTCCCGCCTGTGATCGCGATGGCGGCTTCCGACGGGGTGACGGTGCTCCCGATGTTGCCCGGCCAGTTGAGTCCGATCTGGTGGCTATAACGGTCCTGAATCGACACGAAGTACAGATCCAAACGGATGTTTTCTCGACCGCCGAACCCTTTGTGGGCGTCCGCCGCGATGACGCGGATGGTGTACTGAAACTGACCGCCGTCGTCCTTGATGAGCAGGAGGGAGGTGGTGCCCTCTTGCTTCCCGACGATCACGAAGCGGCTTTGGTCCCGGGTGACGCGAATATCGACGGGCCCAGGCGCGCCTTCGGAATAGCTCCTGACCCCCCGAGCCGGCAGACTCTTCTGCTCGCCAACCCGAAGCACGATCGAGCGCGTCGCCTCGACCTCGGCTGCAGCGCGCGGCTCGAGCGCTGCCACGAGGAGCATCGCGGCTACCAAAGCGGCCCTCTTGTGCAGGGACGACACCCTAGTCCACCTTCTCGATTCGCAGACGGCGTTGGCGACGTGCTCGCTTCTCCTGCTCCAGAACGTCCGAGTCGTCCGTCTCGGCAAGGCTCTCGTTGATCTCGAGGTCATCCTCGTTGCGCAGTACGGGGCTCAGAGTCCCGTCGCGCCGGGCGTGGGCGAGCAGGGTGGCTTGGTCGAGCGTCACGAGGAGTGCGATGGAGTTCGAACTGCCCTGTGCGGCGTCGTGGTCTGTCGCGGTGAAGGTGCCCCCCACGGCAAGAACGAGAAGGTTCTGCAGGAGCGGCAGCGTGACGACTTTGCCTTCCGGGCCGGGTTTGGCTTTGGTCAGCAGGACATCGACACGATCCCCGGGTCGCATCAGGTTGCTAAACGCGCGCCGGCTGGCCGTGCTGATGCTCATGGCCCGCATCCCACGTGGGATTCGACTGGAGAACGAGCCCCGATCGCGCGATGTGGTGCCGAGGTCAGTCCACAGCAGCGTCTGATTTGCGGTCAGTCCGATGGACGCGCGAACGCCCAAGACCCGTGGCAGGTCCGACGCAAGGACCTGTCGGTCCTCGAGGTAATTCTCGGGTAGCGCGCGAACGACCAACATTTGCTCGGTGAGGGGCTCCCCGGCTGGAACGTCTCGCCTCATGGCGAGAAGCTCGACCGGATCCCCACCGGCCGCCTCGCGCTGAAACTGACGGACGTAGACGGTGAGAAGAACGAAACCAAACACCGCCACGCCGAGCGAGGCAGCGACGGCAACCCGGTTCATCGACACACACCCGCCGTCATGATGGCCCTGAAGCAAGGAGGGTGAGGACGGCTTGTGACGCGCCTTTCGATTGACAGAGGACGGTGACGAGGCGATTGCCCTTCGCCGCGGCCAACAGGTGAACGCCATTGACTCGTACCGACTCGCCGGGGTGGCGTTCGATGACCCTCCAGCCCGCTCGGGGAAGCTCGACTCGATAGAACGACTCGAGCTCGCGTGCGGAGTTGGCGGCCACGCGGTAGACCAGGACGCCGCTTGGCTGCCCCTCCTCCCACGCCGACAGGATACGTCGCGAGCCGGGGGGCCGTGGCACCTCGAATAGGTCTCGGCCCGCAGCGTCTGCGCCTTCGCGAGGCAGCATCTGGTAAAGGTTGAGCGCGGAATCGACCCACATCGTGAGCAAGAACACCTTGCCGTCCGGGCCACCGGTACCCCGGCGCGCAAAGGCGTAGCGGGGAGCCCCGATCTCTCGCAGGTTGCCCGTCTCGGAGAAGGCGACGAAGCGATTCACCAGCGCACCAAGGTCTTGCGGCGCGTCGCCCATGTCGAGGCAGGCCACGTAGCCGGCGAGGTCGTTGCGTGCGGTCTGCGTGGCGATGGCTGATCCGCAGATCGCTTCATAGTGGTCGAGAACATCGGCGAGCGAGCCTTCGACGGCCTGCGTTCGAAAAGAGAGGCGCGCGCCATTGAGCTGCAGCTGACGAACCTCTTCGCGGGGCGCCCCAGGGAACGCCATGATTCCTGGGCCAACCGCCCAAAGGGCCTCGGCGACGTCTGCTCGCGCGGAGCGAAGAACGAAAGCAGCGGCCGACACACACAGGACCGCCGCGAAAACCGCCAGTCGAAGAAATGGCGCCAGCCCGGCCCACCGAAACCGGCGGCGACGCGTGCGCCTACCTGCAAACTGCACTGGCGTACTCCGTGTTTCGTAGCCCAGCGCGGCAGGCGTGCTCGAGAACGCTTCCGCCGGCTTCGGTGTGCCTTGCCGTCGTGTTGCAAAGCAGCGTGGTCACACCGTGTTGCGAGCTCAGGCCCGAGCCGACCATGGACGGGATCACCGCTGTGGCCAGACCCACGCCGTTGGTCGCTTTCCCCAGCAGATGGCGACCCACGTTGCCGAGGAACGAGCCGAGCGAGAAGCGACCGTCATGCACGGCGAGCAAGTCGTCCAGACCGCCTGTCCGGATCTCGCCCTCGGCTCGCCCGCACTCGCCGCTCCGACAACTTTGAAC
>QMMB01000341.1 GCA_003647035.1 Deltaproteobacteria bacterium
AACGGCAGGCTCAACCCGATCAGGGTGACGACCGGCAGCAGGGCGTTGCGAATCGCATGCTTGATGACGACCCCGGCCATCGGCATTCCTTTGGCCTTCGCTGTCCGTACGTGGTCGTGCCGCAGGGTTTCGATGAGCTCGCCACGCATGATACGGGCGTACGTCGCAGCGCCCGCGATGGCGAGGATCAGCGAGGGCAGCAGCGCATGATAGATGTGGTCAGCGGCGTCGACGCCATAGCCCCCAAACGGAAACCAACCCAAGAGGAAGGCAAAGAGGAGTAGGGCGATCGGTCCCGTCACGTACGTGGGCAAGCTGATGCCGACGAAGGTGGCGAACATGATGATCGTATCGGACCAGCGATTGCGCCGAAGCGCCGCGATGACGCCGGCGCCGAGGCCGATGATTAACTCGAACAGGACCGCCATGGATGCGAGCAGCAGCGTTCGCGGCAAACGGTGCCCGATCACGCCGGCAACCGATTCGTGGTGCGAGTACGACTCGCCGAGATCGCCTTGGAGAAGGCCGCAGAACCCGCGGGACCCATCGGCGCGTTCGTATTTGGGCGAATCCTTGCGAACGCATGACGTGATGCCGAGGTAGCTTAGGAACTGTTCGTGTACGGGCTGATCCAGCCCCTTCTTTGCTTTGAAATCTGCGATCTGTTCGGCTCTGGCCTGCGGGCCGAGGACGGTGACGGCCGGATCGCCTGCGACGAAGATCAGGAAGAAGACCAGCGTCACGACCGAGAAGACGACGAGCACGCCCCACAGGGCTCGCAGCGCGATGAACTGGATCATGGGGTCGCCTCCGCCGCGTAAATCGATTGTTCGACGCGCCTCCTGGGTAAGTCGAGCCAGATGTTGCGGTATTCGTTCAGCCAGACCGGGTGGGGGCGGAAGCCCTTCACGTATGGCTGCCAGGCGAACATGTCGACGGGGTAGTAGAGGAACGCCCAGGGAGCTTCGTCCGCCAGAATCGCGTTGGCTTGTGCGTAGAGCGCGAGCCGTGCTTCGCGGTCGGCCTCGGGGCGCGCGCGGTCGAGGATCGCATCGAGCTTTGGGTTCCGGTAGAAGGAACGGTTCTCGGAGTTCTCGGGGTGGATCGATCGGCTGTGGAACAGGATGTCCATGAAGTTGGACGGATCGGGAAAGTCCTGGTGCCAACCGGTGAACGCTGCCTGGGCGACCCGCGGCCGGCCGGTCTCCTTCAGGTACGTCGCGAAGGAAACCATCTTGAGCTCGATCTCGATGCCAATCGCCTTGAGGTCCTGTTGAAAGAGCTGCGCGGCACGCACCTCGCCTTCGCCCCGCACCCAGAGCGTAACCGGCTCGCTCAGCCCCTCGGGGAACCCAGCCAACCGCATCTCGTTCCTGGCCCGGTCGAGGTCGAACACCTGTTTCGTCGGCAGGTCGGGATCGTGCGGTGCGAGCATGGGTGGAAGCACCTGGGTCGCAGCGATCGCTTGGCCTGGGTCGAGCCTCTCTAGTTTCGATCGGTCGAGCGCAAAGGCCACGGCGCGCCGGACGTGTACGTCGTCAAAGGGAGGCAACTCGCAGTTGAGTCCGAGCGCGAACACCGAAGCACTGGGCGACTCGGCTCGATAGGGAGCCCAGGCTTTGGACTCCCTCAGGAACAAGCGGTTCACTTTGCTGGGCCTGTAGATCACATCGACGTCTCCGTTGCGAAAGCGCGCGCTGGCGACGTCGGCAGAGATGTTTTCGAGGAAGATCATTCGGTCCGGCCGCGGCTGAGGGTCCCAATATGCTTCGAAGCGCTGGAACTCGACTTGAACGCCGCGCTCCCAACGCGAGAACGCAAAGGGCCCCGATCCGATCGGGTGCCGTCCGACGGCGGCGCGCCCTTCGGCTTCTTCGACCTTCTCGACGTGTTCTCGCGCGAGCGGGTAAGCGAACGGCATGGCGAGTGCGTTGAGGAAGGTTTGGTCGGCTTCATCGAGGCGGAACTCGATCGTCTTTTCATCGACGACGACGATGCCCTCCACGTGATCTGCTTCTCCGACGTGGTACGCCGGCGCTCCCTCGATCGATTTGAAGAACGGATATCCGGGCGAGCCGACGCGCTCCGACAGCAGGCGATGGAGTGACCACGAAATGTCTTCGGCGGTGATCTCGCGGCCGTTGTGGAACTTGATGCCGTCCCGAAGCGTGAAGCGAAAGATCCGGCCTGCGTCGGATATCTCGGGCAGCTCAGCTGCCAAGCTGGGAATCATGTTTCCGTCGTAATCGTAGTCGAGCAGGCCGTCGTAGAGCAACCGGCACGCAGCCGTCGACAGAGTGTCGTAGGCGAAGTGCGGGTCGAGCGTGTGGATGTTGCTGCCGGCAGAGAAGATGAACGTCCCGCCGGCCCGTGGCGCCTCGTTTCCTGCGCCCAGGTAGCGGGGGCCAATCGGCGCTTTCGGGAAGTTGGCGGCAAGCCAGCCGACGAGTAGGCCGGTCACGAGGAGGGCGGCGGCGGGTGCCATCCACCGGGTGGCGCGGCGCCGTTCAGTCCTTGGGGTCGAACGCATCGCGCAGCCCTTCTCCAAAGAGGTTGAATCCAAACACCGCCATGCTGATCAGCACGGCGGGGTAGAGTGTCAGCCGAGGCACACCGAGCAGCAGTGACTGGCTGTCGTTGAGCATCGAGCCCCAGCTCGCCGTAGGCGGACGAACGCCCAGGCCGAGGAACGACAGCGCGCTCTCTGCGATGATCATACGTGCCACCAAGATCGTCGCGATGGCGATGATCGGGCCGATCACGTTGGGCAGGACGTGTCGCGCCAGGATGCGGATATGGCGTAGGCCGAGTGCACGCGCCGCGAGAACGTAGTCGAGCTCGCGGGCCTCCATGGTTTTGGCGCGGGTAACCCGGGCAAGGGTCGTCCACGACAGCACGCCGAGCACGACGCAAATCGTCCAGATCCCCGGCGCGTCCCACACGCGTTGCATGACGATGGCGATCAAGAGGAACGGCATCGACAGCACGACGTCGACCATTCGCATCAAGAGGGTGTCGACGCGTCCACCGACGTAGCCCGATACGAGTCCGAGCGTCACGCCGATCAACACGGCGAGGGCAGTCGCGAGATAGGCGACGAGCATCGATACTCGCGCGCCGCTCAACAGGCGGCTCAGTTCGTCCCTCGCCAGGATGTCCCCACCGAGCCAGTGGCCCGGCTCGACACCCGGTCCGGCGGGCAGACCGTTGCCGAGGAGCAATGCGTCCATGAATTGCTCCACGGGGTCGTACGGGGCCAGCCAGGGACCCAACAGGCCCAGCACCGTCACTGCGACGACCAGGACCAGACCGGCCAGAGCCCCCTTGTTCCGCCGAAATCGTCGAAACGCCCGTGAATCCATGCGCTTGGAGGGAGGTACTGGGTTCGGGGGATCCCGTCAATTTCCCCCCCCGAATCCGATCTCAAGCACGCCAACAAGATCCACCAATCCAAGCCCAAGCGACGCCTTTCTTTCCCAGGGACAAATAAAAAACAATGATTACATGTGGTTACAAATTAGTTTATTTGAGGGTTGACCTGATTCTTTTCAATAGAATACATTCTCTATAAGTTATTCAAATGACTCTACCTAGGGGACAGCAGCGCAGATATCGGGAATCGGAGGCCAAGAGCTGGTCCGACGAGGAGCTCGAGGCGATCGAGCACGCCCACGCCGACGGGATGAGCGTCCAGCAGATCGTCGAAACCTTCACCGCGCGAGGCTCGAGGCTCACCGAGGCGACATTCCGCAAGTACGTCCAGCTCGGCCTATTGCCACGTAGCGTACGAGTTGGCCGCAAGGGTAAGCACCGCGGCTCCCAGGGCCTCTATCCGGCGACCGCCGTTCGCCAAATCGATCACATCCGCCGCCTGATGCATCAGGGGTTCACGATGGAGGAAATCCAGAAGGAGTTCCTCTTCGTTCGTGGCGACATCGATGCACTGAGCCGGCAACTCAAGCGCGTGTACCAAGCGATCGAGGTCGCGGTGCACGAGCAACAGCGCGAAGGAGCCGACGACCCAGGAGTCGGCGACGCGCTCAACGACGTTCGCGAGCTCGGCAAGGAGCTCGTCAACAAGCTCGAGGCCATCGAGCGGCGCCTGACGATGCGCGCGCGGATGGCTCGGGCAGCCGTCTGAAAAGTCTGAGGGGGAGAAGCACATGAAGGACGCAGCAAGCGCAGAAGTTGTCGAGAGGGAATCGAGTCC
>QMMB01000342.1 GCA_003647035.1 Deltaproteobacteria bacterium
CCCGTCCGCAAAGCTCCCCCCCTGCCGGTCGATGGCGGGGGGCTCGGCGACGAGCGCGTCGCGGAGCAGATCGAGCACATCCGGGCACAGGTCCGCGTGCTCGAGAGAGGCCATCGCGTTGTCGAGGTTGGTCCCCGGACGACTCGAGAGCTGGTGGCGTAGCGCTGCCGCACTCGCGAGGCCATTGCGAATGACGCCGAGATCCCGCGGGGTGGCCATGCCGACCGCCGTGCGCACGGCGAGGCGCTCGAGGTCACCGATTTCACCGAGACGCGTCCTGCACTGGTCGCGGGAGCGGGCGTCGAGCACGAAGAGCTCGACCGCGTCGTGCCGTCGCCGGATGCGCTCGATGTCCGTCAGCGGTTCCAGCAGCTGGGAGCGAAGTGCGCGCGCTCCCATCGGGGTTTTGGTGTCGTCGAGGAGATCGAGGAGAGACCCCCTGCGCTCGCCGTCGAGCGTGCGGACGAGCTCCAGGTTGCGAACCGCCGCGTCGTCCAAGACGAGCCGGTCGCCCGCCGTGTAGAGCGTGGCTCGGTGAATCTGCGAGGTGGCTTGGTGCGCTCGGGCATAGTCGAGCACCAGCGCGGCGGCCCGGCCTGCGGGCTCTTGGGCTGCGAGCTCCGCGGCCTGTTCGGCGGTGAGCGCTTCACTCAGCCGCTCGGTCCCACCCTCGAGCTCGACTATGCGCAACACGGCGTTGGGAAGGCTCTGCTTGCACAGCGCCTCGAGACCGGAAGCGCCCGATTCGATCAGTACTTCGGCCGGGTCCAATCGAACGAGCTCTCCGACCCATTGCGGGCCGATCTCGACGACGCAGGCGCGAAGCGTGCCGGTGGAGAGCTCGAGCGCGGCGACCCCCCCATCTCGCGTTGCTGCAACCAGAAAATTTTCAGCGCGCGCATCGAGTGCGTCCGGCTCGAGGCAAAGCCCCGGAGTGACCACACGCACGACCTCTCGCGGAACGACGCCACGGATGCTCGACGGGTCGCCGATCTGCTCGCAAATCGCGACCTTCTCGCCGTGGCGGAGCAGCGCCGCGAGGTAGCCGGCTGCCGCGTGGTGCGGCACCCCTGCCATCGGGATCTTGCTACCGTCTGGGTCGGTGCCGCGCGACGTCAGCGCGATGTCGAGGATGTCGGCCGCCCGGACCGCGTCCTCGTAAAACATCTCGTAAAAATCTCCCATGCGAAAGAAGATGATCGCGTCGCGATGTTGCCCCTTGGCGCGCAGGAACTGGCGCATGACCGGGGTGTGGTCCTTCTTTCGAGCCGTCCCCCGTACACCCATGAACCGGGTCTACTCAAAAGTCTGGACGATGGAAAGCGGAGAAAAGACGATACGTCGGACCCCCGCCGCGAAGTCTACGAAGAACAGCTGGTCCTGCTGCTCGGAAAAGAGCATCGAGGCGGGCAACGAACGGCGGGCGGTGCTGGTGTCGAGCACCTCGGGGACGAACTGGTTCAGGATGTTGAAGTTGAGCAACGCGACAGTGGTGTCCGTGACGGGAGTCATCGGAGGGAAAGGGCCGATCCGAAAGCTCGCCGAGGGGTTGATGAACTGGGTGTCCTCGAACGCGCGTCCGGTCAGGAAGGTGTCCACGTCTAGCAACGACGGATCCGTGCCGCCGCCGACGACCGGGCGGTCGTCGTCGAAGACGCATTCGCCGGTTGTCTCTTCGGGGACGACGCGATGGATGAAGCCAGAGGTCGTGCCGGTAACCGTGTACACGTTCCGCGTGTGTATTTCGTACTCCGTGAACTGGTTGAAGCAGCGCCGCACCTCGTTGAGCGTATAGCGGTCGCTGAGTGACTCCCCGATCCCGAGTTGATCGTTGAAGGCATCGATGATCGGAAACCAAACCGGAAACCTGTCGATATCTTCCCGCAGGTCTTCAAAGTCCTTGCACTCGGGATCGTCCCGGGTGCTGGGCGGCAGCTCCCCGACGATGAGGAGACGGTCTCCGCCATATGACGCCAAGTGGTCGATGCTTAGGTCGCTGTCGGTCTCGGCCCCTCCCAGGTCACCGAGGACCCCCACGCGGCAAAAAGGGACGTCGCCGGCCAGGAACCAGTTCCCGGGCGTCCCAGCGGTCCCATCGGGGGACCCAGGAGGAGGGAACGACTCATCGGAGAAGAGACCGAGGCCGCCCTCTGAATGCGGGATCAAACCTTCCCATCGGGCGTCCCAGCGCTGTGTGAAGGTACTCCACACCTGAGACGACGAGCAGATCAAAGCGTCTTCATCGCCGGGTCCCGCCCTCTCCCCGAAGACGTTTGACATCGAGGAGCGCTCGCCGGCCATCGCCGCTGGGCAGCTGATGAATTCGAGGCCCGGGCCGTCCGAGTTCAGTGGCTCCCCGGTCGTTGCGTCGAGTTTACCTGGCGCCGTGTTGAACTGCAGCGAAGGGGTACCGTCGATCGCGATGAAGGTAGACGGCGTGAAGCCGAACCGGCGGCGATGACGCCGGATGCTCGCGAACTGGTCCGATCCGGTCTCGGCCAAGGTGCAGGCGATGGTGCCGTCCCCGCCGCGGCACGGGGCATTGAGGTCGTAGATGTCGAGGTAGTACATCGTGCCGTTCGAAAGGCTCACCGCCAAAAAGACGCCCTTCATGTTGCGGGGGTTTTGTGCGAGGGCGAACGCGTCGGTGTCACTGGAAGTGCAAATGTCGTCTGCGGGCACCGTGGCGGTGCCTGCACGAACGTCTTCCACCAGTTCGTAGAAGGGTGAAACGACCTCGATCGAGCGCACGTTGGCAAACCCGGAGCGAACTCGATTGCGTGATTCGACGTTCTCTTCGTTTGCGCGGGAGGAGACCCCGGCGATGGTTGGCAGAACGGCACCGGGATATGGCTCGGCGTTAGGGTCGTCGGCTTCAAGCAGGTCGCCGGGGTCGGTGTAGTCGACGACGAGCACGCTGCTGTCCATTGCGCTGACCGCGTAGAGGTAGCGTTCGGTGGCGGCCAGGTCGTCCGGATCCGATGTCTTCGGGACGAAGGGTGTTACGTCCACGTCGGTGGTCGGCGTGCCCGTGACGATCGGCTTTAGCTCCGTGGCCCCGTTGATGAACAAGCGGAAGCGATGGATCACCGGCTGGTTGGCGTCCGCGACGAGCAATATGTCGTCCGTGAGGTCATCTGCGAGGCCGTAGTCGATGGCGAGCGCCACCGGACTGGCCCCGGCAACTGCGCCGTCGACGCAGGGCGTCGTCGTCTCGACGGTCTTGATGAACCGGCCGGGCCGTTCTGCGAAATCTTCCGGGCAGATGCGGTGGTAATCGGACGCGTCCGACGGGGGCGGGGTGACGAGTTCCACCGATGCGCAATCGATGGTGGGCAAGTCGATCATCGTGGGCGGGCCCATGACGCCGTGTCGATCCCCGTTTTCGTCGTCTTTGATGATTCCAATCTCGATTTGGGCGATCTGACCGAGCTCGGGAATGGCTGCGTACAAATACCGGTACTCGACGGTGCTCTTGGCGCCGGTGACCGGGGCACCAAGCTTGTCACCCTCGGTGATGGGAACGAAAAACGCGTGTTCGTGCAGCGCTAAGTCCGTAGGCCCCGCCTCGAAGCGGCGCTGTTGGGTCGGGAAGTCGGACTCACCGGTGATGACGGCTTCCGTCGGAATGGCCTGCACACTCTTGGGGCTGAAGCTGCTCACGTAGGTGTAGCTCGGCTCGAAGGGGGAGATCTGAATGCCTGTCGGTTGCTCCCCGACCCGCAGCGCGGTGACGCCCGGGACGGTGCGGTTGGTGTCCAACGTCAACGAATTGGTGAAGCTGACGACGGCCACCTCTCCCGTTTGGGTTTGGGTTACTGCGCCCAAGAACTGGGCCTTGACTTCGGGCGCGAAAATAGTTTGCGCGGTGCAGAGCCCCGTCGGCAGAATCGCTCTGAGATCGAAGAGATTGCCGGTGACGAGCTCCAGGTCCGCACACAGGAACTGGATCTTGGCGGAACGGTTCAAGGACGACAGGACGACGCTGTTCGCGTTGCCCGAGCACGAGGTGAGCAAGAGCGCGCACACGAGGCTGGCGAAGAAGCGCATCATCGGGGAAGCTCCGACACGGGTTGCGGTAGACCGACGAGCCCCAGCAGCTGCGGCGAGCACTCTTCGGGGCCCGCGGCGCCGCCGTCGAGGCACGCGACGCGGGGGCGCGCGTCGGCGCCACGAAGGACCGAGGTGCTGAAATCGGC
>QMMB01000343.1 GCA_003647035.1 Deltaproteobacteria bacterium
GCGACCGGTTCTTTTTGCTGTGTTTTCGGTAATTTCGGCTAGCTCTCTGATCGCTGAAGGGCGGTGCCGACTGCTGTGGTGATGAGGCCGGGAAGGATGATCGCGTTGATGATCAGGAACATCGGGTCGCGGGAGAGGTAGTAGAGGTAGAAGATGAAGAGGACGAGGGGGGTGCGGGCCATCATCGTGAAGGGTGAGTATTTGGGCCAGTCGCCTTGCCGGTAGATCATGAATAGCAAGAAGCTCAGGACGCCCATCATCGCGCCGAGGAGCCGAGGCAGGATCACGCCGTAGTCGCCGCTCGAGAAGAAGAGCTTCAGCGTGAGCGTCGGAAACAATCCGAACCCGACAGCGGCGACCCCCAGGTAGGAGAACAGGTAGACGAACGCGATCCTCTTGAGCCGAAGGCCCATCGTGCTGTTCTATGGAGGCAGGGGGGAAATGGGAAGGTCGCGTTTGGCGCTCACTAGCTACTTCTTGGCTCGTGTCTTGCGTGGGCGTTGTCGCTTCTGGTCGCGCCGCGCCGGTATCAAGTTTGGTGAGGCCGCGCGACCGGTTCTTTTTGCCGTGTTTTCGGGGGGGGAGTCGCGGCCTCGTCCGAGAGGGGCTTGCGTCACGGCGTTCGAGCCGGCTGACGGGTCGGCTCGACTCCATTCTGGACACCGAGACGCGATGCTCCGATACTCGTCACATGAAATCCACGCTCGGCTCAATGATTGGTTTCGCTCTTTGTGCGTTGATGTTGTCGGCTTGCGGGGACGCTCTTCCCGGCTTTGGCGGAGGAGTGATCTGCGCGTCAGACGACTCTAGCGCCGGCGACGCATTCGAATGCCCAGGCGGCGACAAAACGTTCGACTTCTGTATCGATAGCGGCAACGGAAATTGCTACTACGTGGTCGACGGACAGCAGCTCAACTGCGGCAACTGTTTCGAGGGCGACACCGTCAACGCCTGCGCGCAAGAGGCCGCAGAGGCCTGCACTAATAACTAGCGTTTCCCATTCCGCGGGAACGACGCTTCGCGCGAACCCGCCCGTTGTGGGCCAGGCGAAACCTGCGACGACCGTGGACGCTGCGTCCCGACGGCGTTGGCAGCCTATGAGCCGGGAGCTTGAACGACCCTCTGCTCTTCAACCACTTCTCCGGGCCGGTATCAAGTTTGGTGAGGTCGCGCGACCTGTTGTTTCGGCGGAGGTTTTGGGCTTTCTATCCAGCCCTCACGGGATCGGGAACGATATGAGCGCGGAGTCTGGGGTGGGACTCGCCTGGTTCGGAACGCCGACGCCGTCGGGGCCGTTGCTGTCGACGGCCATGGTGCATTCCAAGGCAATCTGCGTGCCAAGGAAAGCCATGCGAATGCCGAGGGGTCCCGCCGGATCTTGGCCCGAGACTGGAGGGAGTATGAAGGTCCCGTCTGCTCGTACGTTGAGATTGGGAATCTCCGCCCAGCCGAAGAGAACGTCTCCGGAGAAACCATTGGTATTGTAGTAGCCCGGTGATGCTTCGAGCGGAAAGGTCAGGCCGCCTCGCGGGGTGATCCCTACGCCGCGTCGACGTCGATGTTTCTCGGGCGCTTCTTCGTGGTGCGCGATAGCTGATCCATCAGAAGGGACTTGCCTCTCGAGTGCTCGTCGGCGAGGAGCGCGACGATGGCCATGACGGGCTTGGGGATTTCGACGTCGCCGTGCTCCCAGCGGCTGACGGTTCGGCGGTCGACGTCGAGGACGTCGGCGAGCTCTTGGACGCCGAGCTCGGAGGATGCGCGGCAGAACCGAAACGTCTCGGGGCCGCGGAGGCCCAAAGTCCCGATGCGTCGGACTACCTTGGCTTCAAATCGCTCGAGGTCGCGAGCATCGGTGAGCACCCCGAACTCCTCGATGATGTCCGAAAGGTCAGGGCGATCTCCCTCCGTCAGGACTGGAACGCGGCCACGGAATGTGACGCCGTCGAGCGAGACTTTGACTTGATCGGTTTGGCTCATGACGTCACGCCCTCCACTAGTACACGGTGACCACGATGATGCCCCCACGCAGAACGACGCCGAGTGTTAGCTCGTCGCCTACGGCATCTGGGCCGGTCGTTGTCCAGTGTGATGCTTGGTCCGGCCCGCTCCGTTTGACTATGATTGCGTGTCTCAACGCGTGTCGAACGTCGGGCACCTTCACTCGCCGCTCCAGCATGCGATTCCGAGCGTGCCTTGTGAAGACAAGCAGGCCCGTATGACCGAGACGCCGGATCTCCAACAGCGCATCTGACTCGTTCATGAATCATAATGAGACATTATGTCCCGCATTGGTGCTGTGGTCAACTGAAAGCTTCATGAGCAGAGGCCTGAGGACAGACCCGCTGAGGCCAAGTCAGCGGGCAGCCGTGGCGCGCGCCGAAAACGCGCGTTCGCTCTCCGCCAGTATCAAGATTGGTGAGGCCGCGCGACCGGTTCTTTGTGGCGTGTTTTTAGGGGGAGTCGCGGTTTGGTGGAACGCGATGCAGGCGGAGCGGCTGCGCGAGCGGGATCCGAAGTACGAAGCGCCCAGCGGCTGACGGTTCGGCGGTCTGTGGAAAGCGCTGCTTAGCCGTCGGCGATTGTGCGGGCGAGCTCGGCTACGTCCCCCTCGATGGCGGCCGATGGGGGGGTCGATGGGAAGGTCGGGAGGAGTGGGGCCACTTGGAAGATGATGCCGTTTGCGCGTACCACCAATGAGCTTGGACCGGCGTCATTGGCATAGAACGCTTCGTCGCCAATACCCGGGACATCGGTCGTGCCGCCGAGGTTGTCTTCAAAACCCTGGCGGACGCCCTCCCAACGCGAGTCGGCTCCGAAGAAAAAGACACCGACCGAATTTGCTTCGCCACCTGTGATCTCGAACCTGCAGTTTCGCGCGCTGCCCGGCACCCCATCGCTGGCGGTGCCCTCGAAGATCTCGGTAACCGTCGCCGCGTCAGTGAGTTGACACGCGCGCTCCGCGTCGGTGAGGCCATCGCCCGAGCCGCCCGTCGCACCCGAGCCCCCGGGACCACTGTCGCCGCACCCGATAGAAAGCGACGCGGTGGCGACCGCGCACGAGAAGACGAGGACGAGGGAGTTGCTTCGAACCTTCATGGCGCGATTGTACCACACGAGAGGGCGTTGTGGCAGAGCCGCTGCTCCATCTCCCAACGGCCGCCGAGCATCGGGTTTGATGAGGCCGGGACGCTAGTCTTTGAGGAGGTCGTACGGATCTTGGCGAGCTCGTGCGTGAGGCCTGGGACTTGGTCGGCAGCTGGTCCCTCGTATACGACCTCGCCGCGTATGCCGTCGAGCACGGCGGCCTCACTCGATTGTTTCTTTGTTCTTGGCATGGGACACTCCTCAGAAGGGCTCTCGCCCTCGGCAAAGTGTCTCTTAACTCAGAGCCCTTTTGTATCCGAGTTCAGCTGACGGGATACACATTCCACCCAGTAACTAATCGCCTGGAACTCTTGCCCGCTGTCTGGGTCTGCCTGCAAGTAGGAGAACAATCCGAACTTGTACTGGTTGTCAGCGAATTTGTCCGCGTCGATGGTGGAAGGCAGAGGTCAGGTGGCGAGTTGGGGGAGCTGTTTTGGGAGCTTCGAGATGCGCTTGGACGCTTCGTAGAGGTCCGAAGGGCGGTTTGAAGTTACTATCGGCGCCAGCGGAGAGAAATCATGCAAACCACGACCGATGAAATTGCGCCTGATGTTTTTCGTATCAGCACGTTTGTGCCAGAGGTAGGGCCGACCGGGTTCACCTTCAACCAGTTCCTGATCCGCGCGGATGAACCTCTGCTGTTTCACACTGGACCTCGCGCGATGTTTCCTGCTGTCCACGGAGCCGCGGCAAAGCTGATTCCCATCGACTCGCTGAGGTGGATCACCTTCGGGCACGTCGAGTCGGACGAATGCGGTTCGATGAACAAGTGGCTCGAAGCGGCACCGCAAGCCACGGTGGCGCACGGTGAAGTCGGTTGCATGGTCTCGCTCAACGATCTCGCAGACCGACCTCCGAGAGCGCTCCAGCAAGGCGAGGTGCTAGACCTCGGCGGCAAACGTGTGCGCCATCTCGATACGCCGCACGTGCCCCACTGCTGGGAAGCCCGAGTGCTTTTCGAGGAAGTGACAGGCACCCTTCTTTGCGGGGATCTCTTCACGCATCTAGGCAAGGGTCCGGCATTGACCTCGAACGACATCGTCGAGC
>QMMB01000344.1 GCA_003647035.1 Deltaproteobacteria bacterium
ATGGGCTTGCCCTTGATCCGCAGGTTCAGTGTCCGGAGCAGGGCGGTCTGATTGTCTCGATGGCTTCGATACTCGTGCCCGATATCGTTGAAGATCAACGGGTGCACGCTGTGCCAGCTCCACTCGGCGAACCCGACGCGATGTGGCGCGAGCCAGCGTTTCTTGAGGTCGATTCGCCCGGGCGCAGGAAACAGCTCCGCAGGGGTGCTGCGATACGCCCGGTAGTCGTCGGTTGACGCAAACGCGGCCAGGTCGTGCACCAGCTCGTGGGGTTCCTTCAGGTCGGCAGGTTGGAGCTTCGCGATCTGCGAGACCAGGAAGCCGTCTGCCCTGTACGCGAGCTTCTGAACCAAACCGCGCGGTCTGGCGATCGTTGCGAGGTCGCCGCGGCCGCTCTTGAGCGAGATCCCGCTAGCCCTGCTGACGTTGCCGACATCCCATGCTCGATGAGCTTCACCTGCCACGATCGTTTATGCGTATATCGGAACCGGGCGTTCAGTGCAATTGTTCTCGCCAGTACTCGCGCAACTTCGGGCGCAAAATGTGCGCCCAGCGCGCGTAGCCGTTCTTGTTTAGATGTACGCGATCGAACCGAAACAAGGATCGATCCGGCTCGCCGTTCGGCGTCTTCAGCACCGCGTTTCCGTTGATGAGATCCAACCAGGGCTTGTCCTCGGCAGTTTCGCGAACGTATTCGTTGACCGCTTCGATCTGCTCCGCCCTGCGCGCGTTGAGAGGCGATGGAAAAGTCGCCACCACAACGATGCGCGCATCCGGCAGACGATCGTGCAGGCCCGTCAAGAGCGTATCGTAAAGGATCCGCATTTGCGCGAGGCTCTTCGGCTCGTTGCCGCCGAAGTCGAGCAGATCGTTGCTGCCGATGTAGAGCACCACCATCGCAGGCTCATGCGGTGTGATGAGACGATCCATGTAGTGGATGACATCGTTTACCTTTGCGCCGCCAAAACCGCGTTGGACCGTCGGGAGAGGAGCCATGTCTCTTGCCAGGCCTCCCCAGAGTCGAATCGTCGAGCTTCCAGCGAAGACCACAGCCCCCTTGGGTGCGGGTCGCGTGCGTTCTTTCTTTTCGAACGCGCGGATCTGCTTCTCCCACACGAGCGGGTCCTCGCTGATCGTGCGCCGGATTTCGTCCCAGATCTTCCAGCCTACGATTGCGGGTCCGAGGACTGGCACCGCAAGAATGGGAATCCAGATCCACATGAGGAGAGGGTGCATCAGCGCTAGTGTCAGCGCCAGTGGTAGGATGGATGCGATGCGTGCCATGCTCCTCGACACTCCCGCTTCCATCGAGACGCATCCCCTGCGATTGGCCGACGTACCCATTCCCAAGCCGGACGCAGATGAGGTCCTGATCAAAGTGCACGCCTGTGGCGTCTGCCGGACTGACTTGCACGTCGTCGAGGGCGATCTCGAAGTGCGACGTTCACCCATCATCCCGGGTCATCAAGTGGTCGGCACGATCGAAGCGCTCGGTTCGGACGTGAAGGTTTGCGATATAGGAGAGCGCGTCGGTGTTGCCTGGCTCCATCGCAGTTGCGGATGCTGCTCGTTCTGCGCGAGTGAGCGCGAGAACCTGTGCGACTCTCCCGACTTCACGGGGTGGACTGTTCACGGAGGCTTTGCGGAGTACGTCGTCGCTCCAGCCAGCTTCACCTATCCGCTGCCGGATCAGTTTTCGGATCTTCAAGTCGCGCCGCTACTTTGCGCCGGCATCATTGGCTATCGCTGCCTGCGAAAGACCGGTATCGACGACTGGTCGGGCGTGCGCCTCGGTCTTTACGGTTTTGGCGCGGCGGGACACGTGGCCATCCAGATCGCCCGAGCGCGCGGCGCCGAAGTCTATGTCTGTACGCGCGATCGTGAAAAGCACCAAGCGCTCGCCGAAGAGCTCGGCGCCGCCTGGACGGGCGGCACGATCGACAAACCTCCAGTCCTGCTCGATGCCGGCATCATCTTTGCGCCGGCCGGCGAAATCGTACCGGCTGCCCTGTCCCATCTCGACAAGGGCGGCACTCTCGTGCTCGGCGGTATTCACATGAGCCCGATCCCGGAGTTTCCGTACGAGCTCCTTTATCACGAGCGCGCCGTGTGTAGCGTTGCCAACAATACCCGCGAGGACGGGCACGCGTTCTTCAGGGAAGCCGCCGAGGTTCCGGTACACACGCACACTGAGACATTTGCGCTCCACAATGCCAACGAAGCACTCGAATGCCTCCAGCACGATGCAATTCGAGGTGCAGCGGTGCTGACCGTTTAACGAAGAACGCCGCGCTCCGGGGAACGCGGCGTCGTCCTGTTGAAGCGCGAGTGTCTTACTCGGCGACCTCTGCCATCAGGCGAGCCACCGTGTAGGGATCGATGTTCGCGCAGGGGCGGCGATCTTCGAGGTAACCTTTGCCTTCGAGGTCGGTCACTAGCGGGATGCGGACCGAAGCGCCCCGGTCGGACACGCCCCAAGTGAAATCTCTGAACGACGCGGTTTCGTGTGCGCCGGTGAGACGATCCTCGAGGCCAGCGCCGTAGTGCTTCAAGTGCAGCGAGATGCGCTCGGGCTGGCCGAGTTTCTCGCAGTACTCGTGAATGATCTTCAAGCCGCCGTCATCACGCATCTGTTTGGTGCTGAAATTGGTGTGACAGCCAGCGCCGTTCCAGTCGCCCTGGGCGGGCTTCGCGTCGTACGAGATGTCCACGCCGTACGTCTCGGCGATGCGGCCGAGGAGGTAACGCGCCATGTACATGTGGTCGCCGACTTCGGTGATCCCGCAGGGGCCGATCTGGAACTCCCATTGGCCGGGCATGACCTCGGCGTTGATGCCCGACATCTTCACGCCGGCCTTGATGCATGCGGTCATGTGCTCTTCGACGATCTCGCGGCCGAATACATACTCGGCGCCGACGCCGCAGTAGTACGGGCCCTGGGGACCGGGGAAGCCGCCCTCGGGGAAGCCGAGCGGGTAGCCGTCCTTCATCATCGTGTACTCCTGCTCCATGCCGAACCAGCAATCGAGCGAGGACTTGGTGCGCTCATCCGCTTCGGCTGCTGCGCGACGGGTGTTGGTCGCGTGCGGCTGGCCGCCGTGGGTGACGACCTCGCAGAGCACCAATAGGTTGTCGCCGCCGCGCAGCGGATCGCGTGTGGCGTACACCGGGAACAACTGGCAGTCGGAATTGTCGCCGGTCGCCTGGTTGGTGCTCGAACCATCGAAGCCCCAATGCGGCAGCGCCGAAACTCCGGCGATCGCGCCGAGCACCTTCTCGATGACGTTCGCCTCGAGCATTTTGGTCTTCGACCGAAGAAGCGGCGTCGGCTCGGTGCCGTCGATCCAGATGTATTCAGCCTGAATGATGCTCATCGTAACTACTCCTAAAGATGTTCTCGTCGCCGGGGCACCAGCGATTGGGTTCGGGGGTGTACCACAAGGGTTGTGCCCTTCGGTCGGGGATCTGTGGCCTGTCACTGTTTCCGAAAGGTTTCCGAGGCCTTTCCTACTTGAAAAAACGGGTTCGAAAAGTCTCCCCTCGAGTGGCACTCGGCCCGTTTTCTGGCAATTTCGTGGCCCTGGTGGAGGATAGGTTCACGGAGAGGGGGCTGAGTTTCTCCAACCAACCGAAACCAATAGCGAATTGTCCCACATGCAGCGCAGGCGGCGTTTGCCTGGGGTACAGAGTCATTGTAGAATATCACTGTAGTTGACTTTTTGTCGTATTGGAGAGTTCGTCATGCGTAGTGCGCTTTCGATTGTGTTCGTGGGCTTGGGTGGTCTGGCGCTTGTCGCCTGCGGCGGCAGCGGTTCCGATGGACCGCCCTTCGGCGGTGGCGGCTCCGGTGGAGCCGGAGGCGGGACGCTGAGCTGCTCGAACCTGATGAATCCCCCGCCAGGTTGTGACGATGCCTGCCCTAGTGGCAGCGATTCGGAGTGCGAGCTCGGCACGTTCTGTCTGAACGGCGTCTGCTCGGCCCAGTGCACAGCAGACGAAGGCTGTGCCGAAGGCGCGACTTGCAATACGCGTGGCCGATGCGTTCCTGACACCGGTACCGGTGGCATGGGCGGTAGCGGCAACACCGGCGGTTCCGGTTGTCAGTCAGTAGAAGTGACGCCGACCCGAAGCATCCCGAACGTGATGTTCCTAGTCGACCAGAGCGGTTCGATGACCGCAAA
>QMMB01000345.1 GCA_003647035.1 Deltaproteobacteria bacterium
AAGCGATCCTCATCCTTGGGACTTCGCAGCATGTCCTGTGTTGCCGGCCAGGGCAGCACCCCATCCATCAGCTTTTCGATATCGGCTTTGTGAAAATCAGCCATCGACGGTCTCCTTGATTACCCCTGATTAGAAATTGAAGTCTTCGGGAAGGTTCCAGAAGGCGCGCAGCTCCTTGGCGTATCCGGGGGAAAGTTTCATGGAAGAGCGCCACATCGCGAGGACGGCCTCGTCCATGTTCTCACCTGCGGCAACTTTTGCCCGCTCCTTGGCCCACCACTCCTTGAAGGGAACGGCCTTGGCCTTGCGCTCTTCACGCATCGCCTGCCTCTGGGCTTCGGTTTCCTTGCGGTCGACCACATAGTCCCGCCCGTCCTTGTGGAACACGGCGCCATTGATTTCCCCGGCCACACGCGGGGAGGTCCAACCCTTGTTGAGGTCCTGTTCGATGAGGGCCGCGTCACGGGTAAGGGGATCACCCATGGCCTGGGCACCGGAAACCGGATGCACGATGATATCGTAATTCCCCAGGAGCTCCGGTGTCACAAACGGGGCCACGGCCGCGGCTTCACCAGCTTCATAGGTGATGGCGCTCTCAATCGTCGGGCTTTCCGGATCCCCACGTTCGTGCAGCAACGGCTTTTGCTCATCGATCAATTGCTTGACGTTGGTGTTGTGGGCGTAGGAGGAGCGGTCCGGAAAGGTCGGATAGGCACCGTACATGCCGTGGTTCGCGACAATTTTAGACCGCATACCCGCATCCCCACAGGAGTATTCTAGGTCCTGGGTGCCGTACACCATCCACACCGCGGTGTGGCCAAGCCCGCCCCGGAACTGGCCGTACCCGCCGGAATCCGGTTCGATATTGCGGCCGATATAGAGCAGCGGGTAATACACTTCGGCGATTTCCGCGTTCCCGAAGTCGGCGTTGGGTGTGTAGATACACCAGGCGGCATTCTCACCGTCACTGTACCCACGAGCCGGGGATCCATTGCTGGCTTGCTCGAGCGTCAAGCCCGCCAGCCAGAAGCCCGTTTGGTTGGTACAAGCGAATTCAGCGGTCAGTGTGGTGGCGGCACCGGCGGCCATTTCCTCCACAAACCCTCGGGACTGAAAGAGGCGCCCGAACACTTCATACAGGCTGCTCATCCACATCACGGCCGGAGCCCAGGCCACACCGGACGAGGCCGCAAAGTCGACTTCAAACGGATTTGCCCAAGAGCCCGAAGGCGGGTCTTCCACATTCCAGGCCGCCGTTGGGCCGGAGTTGAACATATCGAAGCCGATGATGTGCGAGTACCCGTTCAGCAGACCGGATTTGAGCGCCGTCGGACTGATGTTTTCGCCGAAAGGCACCGTGCCGCTCGCCCCGTGGAGCGAAATGTCCACACTCGCATCCGCTTTGATCTCGAGTTGCATGGGCAGGTTCATCAGACAGTCCACATCCTGCTTGGGCAGCAGAACGCGTTTGCCCTTCATGGCCAGGTCCTTGAACTGGGATTTGCGCACTCGGCCCGGCACGGTCTGGGTTTTCACCCGTCCCACCGCATAGCGGCGACTGTCTTCCACAAACTCTTGTGTGGACTCGAGGAAGAAATCGAGACCGTACTTCTCGATCACTTCAATGAGCCGTTGCCGAATGGTTACGCACCCGGCCAGACGACCACGCGCATCCCCCATGAGAAAGTCCGGTGTGCGGGAACGGGAACGGATGCGCATTTCATACCAGGGATAGAAGGCGTCGTTTTCGCCCACTTTTTCCATGGAAATACAGATACCGTCGGAGTAGCAATCCGGGTTCATGAACCCGATGGAGCCCGGGGTAACACAACCCACATCCGCCACGTGGCTCACACAACTCGCCCAGGCGACGAGCTTCCCCTCGTAGAAAAGGGGCATGCACATATCGAAGTCCGGGGAGTGGATGCCACCATAGTGGGGATCATTGTTCTCGAAAATGTCCCCCTGCTTGAACCCGGGCAGGTCCTCGTAACCCAGATTGATGAAATTCTGGATCATGTCTGCAAGGAGACCCGGATGCGCGGTGATCCCCCGCGAGATACAGACCGCCTCCCCGGTGGGCAGGTGCAGTGCCCACAGGGCATCTCCGCCTTCCGCCGCGATGGGAGAGGAGGACACCTTGCATCCGGTTTGCCATGCGGCGTCGCACAGGTTCGACAGAATGTGCCAGAGCGCCTCATAGCTGCCCGGGTCACTTTCCTTGCGAGGCATTTTTTCGAGGCCAAACAGGTTTCCGGTTTCAGCAAAAGCCTTTTCGTTGGCCACGATTTGTTCTTTGAGGCTCATTGTGCGGCCTTCCTCTCGAGCCAGTAGATGTCATGTTCGTCGATGCGAACATGCCACTCGGGCGGGACAAACAAGGTGGTATTGGAGGCTTCAATAATAGCCAGACCGTCGATTTCATTGCCCGGCTTGAGCTTCTCCATCTCCCAGATATCGGCCTCCTGCCACTTACTCTGCTGGAAGACCTGACGGACGCCCTTTCTGGCATCCGCGTCCGGTGTTTTGGACGACAGCGTGTGCTTGCGCAGTTTCGGCTTCACCGTATCGACCTTGGCGACCACACACACCTCACTAATGTGATACGCCGGCATCTCTCGTCTGGCAGCCGTGGTGAACATCCTGGTGTAGAGATCCTCAAAGGCCTCCAGCAGCGCGGCTAGGTCTTCCTTGGTGCCGATGCTGTCGACAGGAGATGCCACTTCCACATCGTCGAGCTGGCCGAAGTACTTCATGTAAATCACGCGGGAGACCGAAATCTGTTCGCGGTCGAAACCTTCGCCGACCAGCTCGGTGATCAGCTCAGCCTCCAGCTCATTCCAAGCGGCATCAACGGGCGCCATGTAGGCGAGGCGCGTGGCGTCATCCATGTCCGGGGTCAGCAGTGACGCCACGCTTTTGTGACGGCGGTGGGAGTAATCCATGCACGCACCACCCCAGGCCGAAAACGCTCCGGCGTGCGGCACCGTGCAGACGGCCTTCCAAGGGTAGTCCCCCGCATAACCCAGCAGATGGAGCGGTCCGGCGCCGCCATAGCCAAGTAGCACATAGTCGCGCATGTCATGGCCCACCATCAGGCTCTGGCCGAGGTGTTCCCGCATGATCACGTTCACCAGCTCGAGGCAGGTTTCCGCCGCTTCATACACATCCATACCCAAGGGATCCGCAATCCGCTCCTTGAAGTATTTGTAGGAAAGATCCTTGTGTACCTCGATCTTGCCACCCAGATAGTTGGTTTCGCTCAGGATCCCCAACAGCAGGTTCGCATCGTTGATCGTGGGCGTCGTATTGCCGGCGTCGATGAAGACCGGCCCCGGCGTGCCACCGGCGCTATCCGGGCCAAGCTTGATCCGCTTGGTCTGGGGATCCAGACGGATATAAGTACCTGTTCCCGCCCCGATCGAGGTGATCCCCAGCATGGGTACGTTCACGTACATGTCCTGGAAACCCGGCTCTCGCTCGATGGGCAGCACGCCCGCCGTGATCGCCGCGGCGTCAAAGGAGGTTCCCCCAACATCCGAACAGACGATGTAGTCTTCCCCAATCACCGAGGACAGGTACTTGGCCCCCATCAGCCCACCCACGGGGCCGGACATGGCGGCTTCAAACAGACGCGGGTAACGAATGTTGGTAATCCCGCCGTATCCCAGCACGGTCTTCAGAGCATTCTGCAGACCCACGCCCTGCAGCTCCTCCTCGATCCGGAAAAGCTGTTTGCGCGCGGGGGCCGATGCATAAGCCTGGATCACGGTGGCGTTGGCCCGGGAGACTTCTCGGGTGGTCGGCGCTACCTGGCTGGACAGCTCGAGCACCACTTCGCGCCCCACTTCGGCCATCACCTCGCGGGCGATCGCGGCGGCGCGCTCCTCGTGGGAGGCGTTGTTGAACGATTGCAGGAAGACAATCGCGATGGCTTCCACCTCCTCGTCCACCAGCAGCTCCCGCACACCTTCGCGCACTTCGTGTTCGTACATAGGGATGACCACGGCTCCGAACATGTCGATGCGCTCCGTCACCCCACGGGCCAGCCTGCGCGGGACCAGCGGAGTGCGGTGCCTACGGTATTGCATGTGGGTGATTTCACTCCACTGCGCACCGATGAAGGTCTGCGAACCGCGCCCTTGGGCGATGATGTCCTCGAACCCCTTGGTGACG
>QMMB01000346.1 GCA_003647035.1 Deltaproteobacteria bacterium
AAAGGGCATCGTTGCCGTCGAAGCCGGTGATACCAAAGCCGAGTGGGATGCGGTAGACAAGGCGGTGCGCGACAAGCTGACCGGGCGGTCGTTCTCCAAGAGCCTGGTCGCAGCGGTCATCGAGGCGTCGAAGCCGTAGCGAACGGCCACTTGCAGTGAGCGAGGCGGAGCATCTGCAGCTCGAATCCAATGGGATTCGAATCCACGCGGTCACCCAGGGCACGGGGCCGGCTGTGCTGTTCTGTCATGGTTTTCCGGGGCTCTGGTACTCATGGCGCCATCAGTTACCCGTCGTCGCGGAAGCCGGCTTCCGAGCGATCGCAGTCGACATGCGCGGCTACGGACGCAGCGATCGTCCGCTTCACGCAACCGAGTATGGAAATCAAACCATCGTCGCGGATCTGACCGGCGTTCTCGACGCACTTGGGGAAGAGCAGGCGGTGTTCGTCGGCCACGACTTCGGCGCGCAGGCTGCGTGGGCGGCGGCTCTGCACGCACCGGAGCGCGTCCGGGGAGTCGTCTCGGTAGCAGTGCCGTACGGAGTGGGCTTCGCGAAGGGCAAGAAGAAAGGCGCGGGTGGCGAGACGAAGCCGAAGGAAGCCCGACCGAGAGGTCCGAAGCCGAGCGAGACGTACGCTGCAATGGCCAAGAACCATTTCCTTCATCTGCACTACTTCCAGAAGGTAGGCCCCGGCGAAGCCGAGCTCGGCAACAACGCCCGTCTGTTCTTGAAACGCATCTACTGGGCGTTGAGCGCGCGAGGGAGCTTGCTCGACTTCAAGAACTTTCCCGCGGAAGGCACCGGCTACTTGGACGTCCTGGCCGATCCGACGGAGCCCATGCCTTGGCCGTGGCTCAGTGAAGAAGACCTCGACTACCTACTCAACGAATACATGCGAACCGGTGTCGACACCGCCTTCATGGGCGGCCTCAACTCGTACCGCGCCATGGATATCAACTGGGAGCAGGATCCCGACTACGGCCGAACCAAGATCGACCACCCCGCCCTCTTCCTCTGCGGCGAAAAAGACCCAGTCCTCCAAATCATCACCCCCAAGACCTTGGAAACGATGCCCACCCGAGTCCCCAACCTCCAAGGCACTCACCTCATCCCCGGCGCCGGTCACTTCGCCCAACAAGAACAACCGGAGGCGGTGAACGACGCGCTTCTAGCCTTCCTTGCAGGCCTCGGCTGAGATTCCCGCCCCCATACTATCGCCTACGCTTGGAAGTGAGTGAGCAGAGTGGAGGAGAGTTTGTAGACTAAGCCGTAGATCGAGAGTTGGGGGTTGGCGCCGATGCTCGTGGGGAATAGCGATCCATCCATGATGTAGAGGTTGTCGAGATGGTGGAATTTACCGTCGCAGTCGGCGACGCTTTGATTGGGGTCGTCGCCCATGGGGCAGCCTCCCATGACGTGTGCGCTGCCCACCTTCGATTTGTGTGCAACCGCGTCGAGCGCCGCGACGGCCGCCTTGGCTTCCTTCCAAGAGCTGTAGTGTTTGCCGTTCACGTGTGCAGGGCGTGCCGTTTTTGCCCCTGTCGCGAACTGCATCTCGAGCATGATGCTCCAAGCGCGGCGCACACCTTCCAAGAGGTACTCGTTGACCGGATAGTCGAGGAGCGGCTGACCCTTGTCGTTGATCTCGACCGCCCCACCCTGGCTCTGCTCGTGGAAGCCGTCGCGCATGAGCGCGATCATGCATTGGGTGTGGTTGAGCTTGTCCATGCTCTGGGTGAGCTCTTCGCCAGCGGCCGTGTAAAACCCAGCGGCGAAGGCCGGCTGAAGCGGCGGCACCTCCAGCTTGAACCCAACGGGCCCTGTATGGATGTTCTGCCACTGGAAATGGTCCGAGTAGATCGACTGCGGCGCGCCGTAGAACGGATCGATCGATTCGTCGTAGATCCCCATTGCCAAGGTCGTCGGATGCAGGAACGTACGCTTACCGATACGCTCGCCCGGATCGGGGACGTCAGACCGCAACAAGACCGCCGGCGTGTTGATCGCACCGCCCGCCAAGATCGTCCGGGTTGCACGGACTGTGATCTTCTGCCCGGTCGTTCCCCGGTCATCGGGCGTGAGCGCCTCGGCTTCGACGCCTTTCACCGCGTCACCGTCGCGCAAGACCCGAACGACTCTCGCGCGGTGGACCAGCTTGGCTTTGTTGTCCAACGCGCCCGGGATGGTCGTAACCAGCATCGATTGCTTCGCGTCGACCGGACAACCGAGCCCGCAGTATCCCAAGTTCAGACAACCGCGCACGTTTCGGCGAATCGTGGCCCACGAGTAGCCGAGCTTCTCGGAAGCTCGCTGCAGCATGGCGTTGTTGTTGTTCGGTGGCTGGGGCCACTTGTGGATGCTGAGCCGCTTCTCCATGTGCTCGTAGTACGGCGCCATCTCCTCGACCGAGCAGCCGCTCACGCCCATGTGCTCCGCCCAGAACTTCAACGTTTCGGGTGGCGTGCGGAAGCTCGTCGTCCAGTTGACCGTCGTGGAGCCGCCTACCGAACGGCCCTGCAAGATCACCATTCCGCCGTCTTTGGTTCCGCGCCCGGTGCCCTCTTGGTAGAGGTCGCGATAGGCGGCGCGCTCCTCCATGTCGAACTGGCTCGACGTTTTGAGCGGCCCCGCTTCCAAGAGAACGACACTCAAACCCGCCTTGCTCAGCGTCTCCGCCGCCGTGCCTCCGCCTGCGCCGGTGCCGACGATGACGACATCCGCCTCGAGATCGAGCGAGGACGTCAGCTGGCTCGCATCGGTGATGTCCCAACCGCGTTCGGCGGCGCGGTTGTACGGGTCGGTCGTGCTGCCGAGGGTGACGGTCGATAGGTCGGTCATGGCATCGCCTCCTTGGCCGGAGGCGCGGCGGGAACGACACCGGCCACCTTTTTGGGCGGGCCGGGGTACCCCGTCGTCAGTGCGTTCTCGGGAATGAGGTACCAGGAACTGGCGATGAGCCTAATCACAGCCGCGTAGATCGCGTTCAGCAAACCAATACCGCTGTCACGCAAGCGAGCAAGCGCGCTCTCCGCGTCCTCAAGCGAAGCCTTCGACCAAGCCGACCACTGACCGGTCGTCAAGCCACGCGTAAGCCCCATGTTCAGCACGTCGAACGCCTGGAGCACTCCGATGACTACCGGCTCCGAGAGATCAACCAACAGCGTGTCGAACGATTGCAAGGTCTGGTCGAGTTGCGCGGTATCGGT
Source organism: Deltaproteobacteria bacterium (assembly GCA_003647035.1). Taxonomy (GTDB): domain Bacteria; phylum Myxococcota_A; class Polyangia; order Polyangiales; family Houyiibacteriaceae; genus SG8-38. Next base: position 3,208 of record QMMB01000346.1, read on the forward strand.
GGGCGCGATCTTTCCTTTCATGACCGCAGGTGTGAGCGCGCGCAGGAGCTCCACATCCTCCGGGCGAAGGATCTTCATGCCGGATGCAGGCACGCTGGAGGTGCAACCCGACAGGGTTGCGCCAGCACTCATCGTCGACAGCGCAGCGGCGCCGGCCATGGACAGCTTGAGGAATTCACGTCGATCGGTTGGCATGGGAGCGGCCAGTGTACCCACAGACCGGCTTGCACCGTCCAGTACAAAACGCCGTTTCAGGCGCGCGGCGTTCGGACGAAGTACTCGCTCATCGTGACGCTGGTGAGCTTCCAAATCGGGAGAAACGCGGCAACGCTTTGCAGCATGATCGCCATGTTTTTGAGGACCTCGAACCGATTGCGGGCGCCATAAAAGAGAAACGGGTTCGTCATGTGCCTCTCGGACGGCCAAGATTCCTCGACGATCCCTTCATAGGGGACCGCACCTGGGGTCAGCACCTCATCGACGAGGTTTCGCACATAGCGGGCCCGAGGCTGCATCTTCTCCGACATTGGCCCCTGCCGATTGAACCAGTGCCGCATCCACCGGTCCTTTGGGATGCGCTTCGGCCGCTCCAAAGGGGTAACCGAGATGACGTACGGCGAACGCTCTCCGTCGGGCCAGTCGCGCGGTGGGCCATGCGAGTTGCCGCCGTAGTCGGTGTAGACGTGCTCCCGGACCCGGTAGCCGGCAATATCGAACCCCGCCTCGACGAAAATCGCCTCGAGCGCGCCTCGCGCGTTCAGATCTTCCACCCAAAGGCTGACTTCGGCCGCAAAGGGATTCGTAAACTTCGTGGTGGGCGTCGGCGACGGCACGGTGACGAGGTCATCGTCAATGTTCATCAACAGACCGCGCGCGCCGGATGCAAGCAGCTTCGGGGCACACCGATCGAGCAGCGCGACGCGACGCTCGGCGGGGCCCATCGGCTCGTGCGGCCAGAGCAAGTAG
>QMMB01000347.1 GCA_003647035.1 Deltaproteobacteria bacterium
ACTACCCCGCTTCGCACGCCATGTTGCAGGTGACGCCCCACGCTCAGTACACGCCGCCGATGGTGCGACCCAAGTACGAGCGGCGGGAAGAGTGGCGCATCTTCTCCGACCTTGCCCTGGCCTGCGGCGCCAAACCGTGGGGCAAAGTGGGCAACCTGCTGCCCCGGATCAATCGCCTGCTCGCGCGGCTGCCCGGCAACGCCGAACTCACGCCCGATCATGTCCTGGCCCTCTTGATGCGTTGGGGAGGAGAGGTGACGCTCGAACAGCTCAAGCAAGAGCCCGGCGGCGTGCTGCTGCCGCCCAACGAGCCGGGTTCCTTCTTTGGCAAGCGTGTCGCCTCGAAGGACGGCAAGGTTCAGCTCTACCCGATTGATGTCGCCGCCGACCTGCCGCGACTCCAAGCCGAGGAGAGCAGGCTCCGCCCTCGGCCCGGCCAGCTCGTGTTGATCGGGCAGCGCGACCGGCGCTCACACAACAGCTGGATGCACAACAGTCCGCACATTCGGCAGCCGGCCGGCAACCGCGCACTCATCCATCCCGTCGATGCAGAGGCACTTTCGATCGCCGATGGCGACCAGATCGAGATCGGTACCGATCAGGGGGCCGTACGCCTCTTGGCCCGCCTCACCGATGAAGTGCGTGTCGGCGTGATCGCGGTTCCCCACGGCTGGGGTCACAAAGGCGCGCCGGTGCAGCGAGCCGCGGCCCTGCCGGGGGCCAACATCAACGAGGTCATCCCAGGCGGGCACGCCAACATCGAACCGGTCAGCGGCATGGCGATCATGATGGGCCACGAGGTCCAGGTCCGACGCGTCGAGGCCCGCACCACCGCTACCCCGAAGACCGACCAGCGTCCGCAGCCGGGCTAAGCCTCCTGAGGGTCGTGCTTGGTGCGCGGTCAGTTCTTCGCGGCTACGAGCTCGATCTCGCCGATCCGCCAACTCTTGTCGAAGTAGGCGCGTAGCGGGCTATAGAGCCGCAGGATCGTGAACCAGCCTTTGCCGGGAACGGTCTGGGCCCAGTCCGCCTCTTTGCCCTCCGGCGCTTCGGGGCCGAAGGTGGTCGCTGCTATCCGAACGGGACCTGTGATTCGGGGCTCGTTTGTTTGAGCGATACTTGCGTTGCGCCCACCGGCACCGGAGGCACCGGAGGCGGCGGTGGCATCGGTGGTGACGGCGGCAATGGCGGCGGAGGCGGTGAGGGCGGCGGAGGCGCATGTGACTACGGTCTCGAGCCCGATTTCTATGCCGAGTGCATCGCAGAGTCTTGCTGTTCCGAGTTGGAGGCGTGTTTCGCAGGCGAGCCGTGTGTCACCTGTTTGACCACTGGTGGGCCAGAGTGCGAGACCAACACCCAGCTCACAGCGCTGCTTAACTGTGGAGACGAAGCGTGTCCTCTCTCCTTCTGTGGTAGCGCCGTTGGTTTCTTCGGTGCCAACGATCCTATCGCGTGTAACAAGTGCATCGATGCAGAATGTTGCGCCCCGTTCGATGCGTGCGCTGGAGGAGTTGATCAGCCAGACTTGGAGGCATGTCTCGCTTGTCTCGAGGACCCCTCAGGGGCCACATGTCAGAGCGCGCCGGCGGACACACAGACCGCGGCCGCCGAGTTTACCGCTTGTACTGATACCTCATGCAGCGCTCCTTGCGCCGAGTGATGCCCGATCCGGTCTTGGAGGCGTTGGAATGCATGGTCACCGACGACGTTTGTGACCCCATCACCGGAGAGTGCATCGAACAAATGTGCGTTGGGAGCATAGCCAATTCAAAGGCCTTGTCTGCGTCGGCGTTGTCGACCAAGGGTGGGGGTGGCTCAACTATTCCGTGTCCCGACGGAGGCTCGGTAAATGTCGACACATCTTCCGGGCAGGCGTCGCTCATCAACTGCTCTGCCCGAGGCATCGTGATCAACGCGACGTTGGCGCTATTCGTCGAACCTACCGGTCCCTCTTCCTACCAAGCGAACTTCAACGGAATCCTGATGGTGAGCGGTACCTTCACCGGGACCATCGAAGTGGTTCAGGCGCTCATTCAGTGGACCGATCCCGCCACCGACGCCAATACGTACTGGGAAGTCACGGTGCTTCTCGATGGCCAACCAGATATCTAGTGTTGGAAAGAACTGGGTGCACTGCTGAAAGTCGTAGGCCAGGGTAAAAGTCCCGTCGTCTTCCCGACGGTCGATGCCCTTTCGTCCTGAGAACTCGGGGTTTCCCGCGGTTAGGATAAAGTCCAGCCGCCCGTCAAAGTGGTGGTTGAACGAAATAGGAACCCAGCGGGATGAACATCTCGTCGTTTGTTGTCATGCCACCCTGGAGCGGGCAGGCATCGCAGACACCGCCGCCGCAGACGCTATCGTCACCCCCGCAGGCAGCCCCCTGATGCGATGCGCCGACGCACGCCAACTCGTCCGGAGTGCACCCGCAGGTCGCAAATCCGGCGACGGCGCCCGCTGAGTCGCAAACCTGGCTGTACCCTGACGTGGAGTTGAGTTTGAGAGTGGAGATGTCGTCTCCACCGTTATCGAACAGGGCGCATGCTTTGAACGTGCGCTCCGCATCTTCTGCGCCGTCGAACGTGGGGAGAGCGTCGCCTTCAAAGTAGAGATACAGGGGATCGTCGTAAAGCCTGTTCTCATACATGGGCGCGCCTTCGGGGGCGGTGCAGCTTGTGTCCACGCTCGAAACGCTTCCTCCCGAACACGGCTGATTGGGTGGGGCCCAAATTCGGAACACTTTGCCATGCCAATGCATGTGTGAGCTCAACGTCATCAGGCGAGCGTAGCGTGGGAGGGTAAAGGTCATACACACTTCGCGACTCTCGAAAGGCGGAATCGTCCCCATCGCGAAGACACGGGAAACATCGAAGATCTGTTCGCGCTCCCATCGGCGGTCAACGTCGCGGATGAAATCGAGATTCACCCATTGTTCGATCGTCGTATCCTTGGTGGTGAGATTGAACGCATGGCTGTTCCACGCGATGAAACCATCGACCGGCAACACGCTGTAAACGCCCTCGACCGGCTCATCGACGAACACCGACTCCTGCGCGCCCGTGAGCTGAACACGACTGCTAGATGTTCCCGAGAGCGACGCCAAACTGGAGAAGTCCGCCGGAGCATGGGGGTAGCCTGAACACGCCGCGGCAGTCACTACCGGAGTGCTGCATTGGCTACGCGTACCACACGCTGCGGCATCGGTCGGATCGCAAGCGGTTCCGTGACTTGCGCCGCCCAGACAGCCCCACGGACCCCACTCGCCTCCGTTGGGATCGGACGGCGCGCCATAGATGCTGATGATGCTGTGATGGGACTGCCCATCCTGTGCGAGCTCGTTCCGGCCAAACGAAAAGCACTTGCGTCCCTGCCCCCACGCTTCAGGACAGTCGAGCTGTGCGGCCGCGGGGATCTGAGCGCTGAAATCGTAGTACGTGGCGTAGCAGACCTCGTCCTCGCTCTCCGCCGGCAGTACGTAGGCCCCCGAGTAAAACTGTAGGCCCTCGTCTGCTGCGGGTGGATCCAACGGCTCCATCTTGTTGGGATCGAAATCGACGGGGCCACTGCATCCGAGTAGGCCTTCGGTACCTTTAACGAGAGTGGTCCCGGGAGCACCACTGCGAATCCACGCCCGAACCGCGTCGAGCTCGTCTTGACTCAGCGGGTCCATGTCGCCAAACGGCATCGGATCACCGCTAACACCCCACTCGGTGAGGTCAGTGCGTCCCTCTTTGGCCGCGAGCTTTAGATAGAGAAGGCTGCGCTCCTGATCCCCTGGAAAGACCAACCGGAACGGACCGGCCTGTCCGTCGACTCGAATGAGATTCTCGAGCGCGAAGCCCTCACGCAGGTCGAGTCCACCCGCGGGGTCGTCCGCCTTGCCGTGACAGGCGGCATTGGTGCAACCCTTCGCGTCGAAGATCTGTGCCTGTATGGCGTCGAACGTGCTGTCATACTCGCACGGGCCTCCGCCATCACTGCTGCCACTGCCGCTGCTGCCGCACGCGCTGGCCAGCACTGCAAAAGCAAACAACGCACCACACCGAAATGTCACGTCTAGATCCATTGAGTCCTCCACGGCGCCCCAGTCGCCTTCACGACTGACGAGGGTTCAACGGTGGAATGCAAGCCAGATCTATGCCAACTCGACGCGCGTTACCCTAGG
>QMMB01000348.1 GCA_003647035.1 Deltaproteobacteria bacterium
CATCGTCACTACGCCGTCCACGCCGCCATACTCGTCGACGACCACCGCGATGTGTTCGCGCTTGTCGAGCAGGGTCTCGAACAGAGCGGGCAGCGCGACGGAATCGGGCACCATCAACGCCTCCCGGGCGAAAGTATGAACCGGGGCGTCGAGCTCATCACGCGCCGCGCGTAGCAACAGCTGGTCTTTCAGAATATAGCCGGTGATCTGGTCGAAGCTTTCCTTCCAGATGGGGATGCGCGAGAAGGTCATGGCCCCGCGCTCGGCAATCGCGTCGCGCACCTTCGTGTTCTCGTCGAGCGAGAACATCACGGTCCGCGGAGTCATGATGTCTCTGGTACGCAACGAGCCGAAGCGAAAGAGATTGCGCATGATTCTCATCTCGGACTCGTCGAACACCCCCTGTTCTTTGCCCACGCGCGCCAACGCTGCGAACTCTTCACGGGACAGCTTCTCCGGGGCTCGACCACGCCTCATGAAGCCGGTGACCGCCTCGGACAGCCAGACCAGCGGAAGCATGACGCCGATCAGCGGGGGTAGAACGACCGCAATGAAGCCGGTCAAGCGACGCCAGTAAAGTGCGCCAAGCGTCTTCGGGATGATCTCCGAGACAAAGAGGATGAGCAACGTCAGAATGGCCGACGCGATCGCCAGAATCTCGGAGCCCCATAGCCGCTGGGCTTCGGCGCCGGCACCCGCGGCGCCGACGGTATGAGCGATGGTGTTCAGGCTCAAGATGGCGGCAAGTGGGCGGTCGATGTGCAGCTTGAGCGCGCGCACCCGTGCGCCCACCTTGGGCCGGTCCTGCTCGAGCTTGGCGAGGTAGGACGGGGTGATGCTGAGGAGCACCGCCTCGAGGATCGAGCAGAGGAACGACACGCTGAGGGCGATTCCGACGTAGACGAAAAGGAGAGTCATCCCCGGGCTCGGGTCCGTGCTACTTCGCCGTCGCCGCCTCGCCTGAAGGGGCCGTGATGGCGGAGCTCCTGGATCTGCTGTTCCACCGAAAAGGCTTCGCGTGGCAGAAAATCAGCAACGGCTTGGGCGAGCACGGGGTTGCGAATCCAGTGTGCGCTGTGGATCGGGACGGGCATCAGGCCGCGCCTCAGCTTGTGCGTGCCCTGGGCGCCCGCTTCGAAACGGCGCATGCGATGGTCGATGGCGTGCTCGATGAGCCGATAGTAGCAGAGCTCGAAATGGAGCATGTCGTGTCTTTGGGTGGCACCCCAATAGCGGCCGTAAAGATGCCCTCCCTTGGCGAAATTGACCGATGCCGCGACGATGCGCCCTTCGTCCCTTGCCGCGAAAACGAGTGGTGAATCACCGAGCACCGACGGTGCGCGCTCGAAGAACTCCGGCGTCAAGTACGGGTATGAGCCTTTTCGGCCACAGGTCGAGCGATAGAGGCGTTCGAGCTCCTGCCAATCCGCGACGCTCAGCTCGTCGCCCCGAAGAGCTTCGATGCGCAGATCGGCTGCGGCGGCGATGCGGCGTTCTTTGCGTAACTTCTTCCTCATGGACGAACGGAAGTCACCAACGAAATCTTCGAAGGTGTCGTACCCCGCGTTCTGCCAACGGAACTGAAAGGAGAGCCGTTTCATCAGGCGGCCATCGCGGGCCACCCACTCCTGCTCTTCAGGGCTCAAGAAGAGCAGGTGCACGGAAGACGCTTGGGTGGACTCGGCAACGTCGAGGCAACCGTCGATCAACCGGCCGATGACCATGCCCGGGTCCGCCCCGGGCGCGAAGAGGAACCTGCGGCCCGTCACCGGGGTCAGAGGCACCATCGAAACGAGCTTCGGGTAGTAGCCGACGCCCAGACGAACAGCGGCGTCGGCCCACCCCCAGTCGAAGATGTATTCGCCGTAGCTGTGAGTCTTCAGGTAGAATGGCAGCGCCCCAACCAGGCGTCCGTTCTGCCATGCAGTGACGTGCGTCGGCTCCCACCCGGACCCGCGGCCGACCGACCCGCTTTGTTCGAGCAACGACAGAAACGCATGCTCGACAAACGGGTCATCCTCGCCGACCAGTTGGTCCCAAGCGTCGGCGTCTACCGACCCTAGTGACGACAAGATCCGTATGTCGATCGACTCACGCAAGCGAGTGAGTGAGTGTGCACGACGACAGGTGCTAGAGCCAGCCGAGGTAGCGCGTCGGCCCCCGTTTGCCCCGAACCCGGTTGATCAAGCGCTTTGCAACGGCGTAACAGCGAAAGAACCCCGCTATCTGCAGGCGATCGAAGGTGCTCAGCGGCGCATCGGCACAGACCCACTTCGGATCGGCCTGCCCCGCGTCGAGGAAATCGACCCTCGCTCTCGGGACCACGGTGGCGGTGCTTCCGAAGGGGCGCCTCGAGCCCAGCACTACGACGTCGAGCGCGTCACCATCGGCTCCCAGCGTACCGGGCACGTGGCCGTAGTTGAATGGACAGGGGATCGGCGAAAAAAAATCGACCGCGCCGTCATCATCCCGCTTGATGAAGCTGCCGCGCGGAACGTCGATGACGACCGTGAGCTCTGCGGTCGTCATCGAACGAGCTCGCTGGCGGTCGCCACGAGCCCCTCTTCGACCAGGTAACGACCCGACATCACATCTCCTGGGCGGAACTCTCCGGCTTCCTGCTGGAAGACAGCTCGGAACGCTCCGTCGTCAAGCTCGACCTCGACGGCATGGAAGCCGAGAAACTTGGTGGTGATCGGGTACTGGCACTTGTAGACCGACTCCTTGGCGCTGAAGAGGATTTTGCCCATGAGGCCTGGCTCGGCCAGCTCGTGCAACCAGTCGCGCTCCTTTGGTGTGCAGACCCGCCGCCATAGCGATTCGTTCAAGGGTGTTGCCGGCTCCAGGTCGATCCCAATCGAGCGAACGTCCTCGGCTCTGGCCACGGCGGCCGCGCACCACGTGTCCGTGTGCGAAATAGTGCCGACGAAGCCCAGTGGCCAAATCGGTGCCCGGTCCTCGCCCCGCAGGATGGGCGTGGTGGTCGCCACACCCAGGCGGCCAAGTGCAATTCGACTGCAAACGCGACCGGCGGTGAACTGCTCGATGCGCGTCTGCGCCGCACCTGCGACCGCCTCTTCTTCAGCATTCAGGAGACCGCCCTCGAGCGAGTGTGGGTCGAGCTCCTCGGTCTCAACGTGCGGACCGAGCAAGCGGTGGAAGAGCGGCTGGTGCATCTATCTGGTGCCAACGGCGCCGGCGAGGGCAAGGAGCGCAACGGAATTCGCGAGCGAAAGGATCGGCGACAGCGCGTTGAGCACGTCCGCCGTGCTCGCGTACCAGGCCTTGGTCACGTACACGATATCGCCTGGGGCGAGCACGACGTCCGTGGCCTTGCCCCCCATCAACGCTTTGAGGTTGGTCGTATAGACTTGTGGTTCGCGCAAAGCCCCCCGGATGATGCGAATGTCTTTGCGGTCGCCACGTTCACTCACGATCCCCCCGGCACGCGCCAGAACCTCGGTCAAACGAATGCCGGTACGGTATGCCATCGGCTGCGGGATCCCGACTTCGCCCAGCACCATGATCATCCGGTCGGTGACTGGCGGAACGTAGAGCTGATCGCCAGGGCGGATGCGAATGTTGTGTTTCGGATCGCCCTGTCTGGCCAGCAGGAGGCGGACGGGGACCGTCTCGCCGTCTCGGACGAGGCGGGCCAGCTCCAGACTACCCAGCAACGTCGGCACCTGGTGGACTTCGGCGATCGAGGCGCCACCCGAGAGCGCAAGCAGGTCAGCCAGCCGCATGCCCGGGCGCGCTTCGAACCGCCCCGGTGTCTCCACGGCCCCCACGACAGCCGCGGTGTGACCGTCGAGCCTGGTGATGATCAGGTTGGCCCGAACGAACCGGTCGTACCGTCGAAGGCCGGTCTCGATCGCCTTCTCGGCCTGGGAGAGCGTCTTGCCCCCGACGTTGATGTCGCCAGCCAACGGCACGTGGAGCTGACCCATGGCATCGACGATCAAGCCCTCGAAGGTCTCGGTTGTCGCCGACACGGTCGTGAGCTGGACCACATCGCCGGCGAGGAGCGCGAGCGCCTCGGGCGGTTCCGACTCGATGCCCCGCGGTACTATCACTTCGGGGGCAGAAAAGTTGTCTTCGTCGCTCGGCACGGTCGGCGCCTGCTTATAACGGTTCCGCGCGCACTCGGACACG
>QMMB01000349.1 GCA_003647035.1 Deltaproteobacteria bacterium
CCTCGTAGGGCGCGCGCGGCTGGGGAGGCAACGTTGCGACGGTTCAGAGAATGATGTCGACCTCGTACAGCGCCGGAGTCTCGACGATCCGAGCTTTGCCGACGACCACTTCCCAGGTGCCCGTCGGAATCGGACCGGGAACGTAGCTCCGTGACGCAGCTTGAACACCTACGATCGCCGGTTCGCGATTGCCGCCACCCCATCCGCGGAATCCATTTGGGTCGTCGAGCCCCCAATCTAGAATATTCTCCGATGAGAGGTCGTCGTGCTGAACCTCGATCTCGACGATCCCCTCGGGCACTTCGAACTCGCGGAAGAAATGCGTCTCTGGGCCGTCCGGGACGGTGCCTTCGAGGTGAATCGGAGGCGGATCCTGCGCGTGCGCAACGTTGGTTCCGAGAACGAGACAGAGAGCAGCCGCAACGAGATAAAATGGCATGACGCTGCATTGGAACGCACATCGGCCGTCGCATCAAGGGCGAAGGACGCGACCACCGGCGCCGCCGCAATGCTAGACTTCCAGGGTGCCCCCGGTTCTCGATCTGCACGTCGAAACCTTCACCCGCGACGGCGTGGACATCCTGTGCGACATCCGGTGGCAGGTGATGCCCGGGCAGCATTGGGTGGTACTCGGCGCCAACGGTGCGGGTAAAAGCTCGCTCTTCGAGTGGCTTCCCTCGCGGCAAAGCGCTCGACAAGTAGCGGCGACTGGAATTCACGCCACCATCGGCAGCTGGCACACGCTGAGCGCACTGGGCCCACTGAACGAAGTCCTAACGGACACACACCTAAGCAACCTCTACAGCTACCCATGCAAAGTCACCGCCTCCAACGACCGCTACACTCTAAAATAACGGGGAGGGGTGCGTGTCCCCTATTTTAGGAGGCCTTTGCCGGGGACGAAGTTGATTTCTAGGCGGATGCCGTCGGGGTCTTCGAAGAGGATCGAGTAGTAGCCTGGGGCCCACATGGCCTCTTCCGGGGGGGGGATGATGTCGGCGCCGAGCTCTTTGACGAAGTCGTAGGCTTCGTCGACGCCTTCCCGCGTCTTTGCGCGGAAGGAGATGTGGTGAAGTCCGACACGCTGTTGGTCGAAGCGCTCGCCGCGGTTCTCCTCTGATGTTTCACGAATGCCGAAGGCGGTGCGGCCACCCACGCAATAGTATGTTCCCGGAATGTCCATGACGTTCTTCATGCCGAGGAACGGCAGGAGATTGCTGTAGAAGGCGCGGGCTCGATCGAAGTCACCGACCGTGATGAACGTGTGCGCGATGCCGTTGATCTCCATGACGTCCTCCCTTACCGAAGCTCGGACGACCGCTTGCCGAGGAGCCGTCGCGCGATGATCAGCATTTGAATCTGTTGGGTGCCTTCAAAGATATCGATAATCTTGGAATCCCGGGCCCACTTCTCGAGGAGCTCCTGCTCGGAGTACCCGACGCCGCCGCACAACTCGACACATCGAAGCGTGATCTCGTTGGCCACGCGTGCCGCCTTGGCCTTGGACATCGACGCTTCGGTCGAGTTGGGGACCCCGTTGTCCGCCATCCACGCCGCTTTGAGCATGAGCAGACGGCCGGCTTCCCACTCCGCTTCCATGCGAATGAGCTCGGCTTCGGCAGCGCGCTTGGAGAAGAGCGGCCCACGGTAACGAACCTTGATGCCCTCCCGACCCAGGAGCTCGCGAGCGTGTTCGAGCGCCGCGCGGGCGACACCCACCCCCATCGCAGCCACGACGGGCCGAGTGTTGTCGAACGTCTGCATGACGCCGCTGAAGCCCCTTTTTGTATCGATGTCCGACGTGCCCAGCAGGTTCTCTTTCGGAATTCGGCAGTCCGTGAGGGCGATGCTCGCCGTATCCGAGGCGCGAATGCCCATCTTCTTGTCGAGACGAACGACCTCCATGCCGGGGGTCCCCTGTGGAACCACGAACGATTTGATCGCCGCTCGCCCGAGGTTCCGATCGAGTGTCGCCCAGATCACCACTGCGTCTGCACGGCTGCCTGCCGTGACGTAGATCTTTTCGCCATTGAGCACCCATTGTTCGCCATCGAGATGTGCCGTCGTGCGGATGTTCGCGGAATCCGACCCCGCGCCCGGCTCCGTGATGGCCATCGCCGCCCATACGCCGTTGAACCGCTTCTTCTGCTCGGCGTTCGCGACCGCGGTGATCGCTTCGTTGCCGAGCCCCTGGCGCGGAATGGAGATCGCCAGGCCGACGTCGCCCCAACACAGCTCGGTCATCCCCAGACACGTCGACATGTTGGCGCCGTTGCGAACACCCTGCTCACAGCCCTGTTCCCGTTGGAGCGCATCGATGCCGGTGCCCCTGTTTCGGCTGCCCGCATTGAGCCCGTCCATCAGAGCCGCGAGCATGTCGAGCTCTTTTGGATAGTCGTGCTCGGCTCGGTCGTACTTGCGCGAGATCGGCCGGAAAACGTGCTTGGCGACCTGGTGCGCCTGGTTGACCACGATCTCGAGACTCTTCGGGAGTTCCAAATACATCGTTGAATCCTCTACAACAGCAGATTTCCGTCCATGACCGCAACAGAGCGAAGGTGGCGATACCAGATCTCCATCGGATGGTCCTTGATGAAGCCGGCGCCACCTAAAAGCTGAACGCCATCGGTTCCGATCTGCATCGCCTTGTCGGAGCAGAGCGTGCGCGCGAGGTACGCCTCACGCTGACATGCCAACCCCGCATCGATGCGGCTCGCCGCTCGATACACCAGCATTCGCATCGACTCGATCTCGATGGCGATGTCCGCGATCATGAAGGCCACCGCTTGCCGATGCGAGATCGGCTCCCCGAAGGCGATGCGCTCGTTGCAGTACGGAATGGCGTAGTCCAGTAGGACTTGCGAGGTCCCAAGCGCCATCGCTCCCCACGCGATTCGCGCTCGGTTGACGGCTTCGTCGTAGGCCGCTCCGCCCTGTGCCTTCAGGGCCGTCTCGCCGCCGAGTATCGACTCTCGACCCACGCGGACCTTGTCTAGCTTCACGTGTCCGAGCCCCGCAGAACGCAACCCCATCGCGGGTTCTTTCGTCACTTCGACGCCGCTCGCGTCGGCGTCGACCACGAAGAAGCGAGGACCTGTCTTGGGAATATCTGCCGCGACCAAAAACCACTTCGCGCATTCGGCCAACGCCACCATCGACTTCTCGCCAGTGATCACGAAATCGGTGCCGCGTTTTTTGGCGGTTGTTCGCGGCTCGCTGGGATCGAACAGTGGATGCGGCTCCACCACGGCAACGCTCGCCGTCGTGTCGCCTTCGAGGAGCGAGGGGAGCAGGCGCGCCCGTTGGTCTGCATCGCCCCAATGGACCAACGCGTTCGCGAACGAGAGCGGGGCGAGCACCGCGTACGCCAAGCCCATGTCGCCGCGCGCGAGGTCCTCCACGATCAGCATCTGAGACACGGCCGACACCTGCTCCGCCGCCCCGCCCATCTCCTCGGGAACTGCCATCGCAATCGCACCGAGCTCGGCAAACGTGTCGACGAAGTCGTCAGGCGGTGCCGAACGATCGTCAGCCTCCCGCGCGGCGGGCTGCATCAGGTCATCGGCAAATCGGCGAAGCGTGTCCCGCATGAGCTGCTGCTCCTCGCTCAGGTTCAAGTCGAACTTCCTCGGCTTGCTCGAGCGATCACCGGAACGCTTGGGTGAACGTCGTTTGGCCGCCTTCGCCGCAGTCTCGGCGGCGCGCTTGGCGCCTTGGTACACGAGCCGTTGGGCGCGCGCTTCCAAGCCCAAGCGTTCGACGAGGGGCGAGTCTGCGATGCGGTTGAGAACGCGGAGACCGCCGCCCATCACCTCGTCGATGATCTTTTGGTTGTCCACCGAGGGATGCTGCGCCGCCGCTGAACGAAGGTCAATTGGGCCCGTACGGGCCTGCAGCCTGACCCTGCACCGCTACGCGTCTCGCCAAGCGTCGATCAAGGAAGACAGATGAGCGCTAGCCCAATGCAAACGTCGTCGGTCAGCCCCATCCCGTCGGCACAGTCCAGACACTCCTCCGGATCCTCGAGCGTGGCGCACTCCGGCGTCGCACCGGGGGCATAGCCAGCTATCCGCAGCACCTGGGCGATACAGTTGAGCTGCTCAGGCGACCATCCGAGCACGGTGTCGCAGAGATC
>QMMB01000350.1 GCA_003647035.1 Deltaproteobacteria bacterium
CACACGAAGTGAGAGGCGCGGGCTTTGCCCGACAGCACAGGCAGACGCGGTATGTGGCCCGAGCGGGCTTGATCGGCGCCCTCGAGTGGTTCGACATCTTTGGTCCTTCGACGGTCCGGAACCTCATGCTGACGCCGGGGACTACGGAAGGCGTCGCATTCCCCCCCTGCACTGCCACTACCGGCTGTTACCCGGAGCCGCCGCTAGCCAACGGTCGCCAAGCCTACCGGCTCTACCCCGAGCACTTCGAGGCTCTGCTCTCACAGGATGGGGGAGTCACTCCAGGCCTGTTCCAGAATCTGCCCATGGACGCGGACGCCTCCTTCGGCGCGGCCTCCGCACACACGCCCATCGTGGTCATCGACATCTACGACGAGCATGTCGTGAGCAAGCTCGCTCCGGGCGCAGCCGCCCAAGGCGGCACCAAGTTCAAGTACATGCGCACGACCATGACCGCCCGCGGCCGTGCGCGGCTGAAGACCGGCGCGGCAACCGACATCGAACACGCCGAAGACCATGGCCGCCAGGCCCACGAGACCGGCGCAGACATGCGCGCGTACATCGTCAGCGGTCCTTTCATGACGGGGGCACTATGAGATTTTGGCTTTACTTTGCTTTGACTTGCTTGCTCCTGGCTTCTGTCGGCATGAGCGCGGACGTCTCCGCACAAGAACCCGACATTCGCAACATTCGGCCGCACTTCGTACTTTTGGTCGACACGTCGGGGTCGATGGAGCGCAAGCCCGACTGCATTTGCTCGACCCCGGCATGCCTCGAGTGCCTTCCGGTGTGTAGCGCGGGCACGTATGAACAGAACCGCTGGTCTGTTGTCGCGCAGGCGCTCACCGGCGAGTTCTCTCCGTACGAATGCAACAGCGACACCCGAATCGGTGGCATCTACACGGGGCAGTACGACGAGGGGTACTTCCTTCCGCACATTCAGTTGCCTCAGGAGATCCCGGCGTACGCCGGGTCGCAGAGCGGAAACGGAGTGCTCGATACCTACCTCGAGCGCATCAAGTTCGGGCTGATGACGTTCGACTCGATCGGCACGCTGACCGACAGGCCCCCACTCGTCCTTCAGTCCACCTTCCAAACCGCTCCCTTCCCGGCTGACTCGCTCGCTACAAAGGGAATGTACTCCTATGCGGGTGACAAGCCGTATACGTTCCCGGGAGCCGTACCCACGGTTTACATGCTCAACAGCGGGGCGCGGTCGAGCATCGCGAGCGAAGGCGGCTTGGTGAGTGTTGGCGCAGACAGCACGGCAGCGATGACCTCCACCAACGCCTCGATTCAAGCGACCGTTCTCGGTGATATCGGGCTCGGGAAGAACCCCCTACGCCCCTTTGGTTCGACGCCGACGGCCGCGCTAGTCACCGACCTGCAGTCCTTCCTTCAAAACGACGCGGACATCATTGCAAAGACGGTCGACCCGGGACCGGGCGACCCCTATTACGGCTGCCGCTCGCGGAGCGCCGTGCTGATCACCGACGGCTTCCCCAACGGCGACATGCGTGGCCCCCCCGTGAACTGTGAGCTGCTGGGTCAGCCCGTGGGCGCAACCGGGTGCCCCTACGAAGAGGTGGCCGACACCGTGTCCGCGATGATCGCTGCCGGAGAGCTCGACAAGTTCTACGTCATCGGTTTTGCCTTGGACGGAGATGCCGCACAGAAGGCCGCAGTCGAAGCGCTCCTCAACGACATCGCCGCGGTAGGGGACACCGATGAGGCCTTCTTCGTCGCTGACCGCGCCGAGCTCGTGACCGCGTTGACCACGGCCCTCAACGAGCAGAACCCGGGCGCCACGAGCCGAACTTCTCCGGTGGCCACGGGTCTTGCGCCCGGACTGGTTCAAGCCCAGTTCATCTCGGGGTTCAACGCATCGTTGGACGCAGCGGACCCATGGGACGGTGTCTTGGAGCGCCGGCGTATCGAGTGCGTCGCAGGGATCCCGGTCGCCCAAGACATCGTGGACTCCGACCGCTTCCATTTGCTCCTCAACGCACAAGCCTCGGCGCCGGGAGACGTCGAGCCCTTTGGGTCGGACCCCCCCGCGGCGGTCACTTTCGGAGGCGCGTTCTCTAGGAACCTCTGGACGGTGCTGCCGACCAATCCCGCGGACATCAACGGGCACCTGACCGGCAACGGGAGGGACAGGCTGACCTCGCTTGCCAACGCCGGCATCGACGTACCCACCGCGGGCAGCGAGATCGAGCAGGTGCCCATCGGCGAGTTCAGCAAGGCCATTTCACCGGAGTACTTCTTCGGCGTAGGCAGCGTCGACACCGCCCAGCGCGACACCGTCGTCGACTGGGTACACGGCGTGGTCGGAAGTGGCCGCGAAGACCAACGCCTTGGCGACATCTATCACTCTACGCCCGCGATCGTCGGGCCCTTGGTCGACGACCTCGAGGACAGCTCCTACAACGACTGGCGCCTGGGACTTGGGCATCAGGAGAGCCCTGACCCACTCGAAGACCTCTCTTCCGACGGCTGGGCGCTCAGCCGTCGTCCGCGCGTGATCTACGCGGCGACGAACGATGGCATCATCCACGCCTTCTTGACCGATGACCACGGCTCCACCGAGTTCACCGTCGGCAACAACCTCGATGAGTTTTCGTGCGCCAGCAACAAGGACGCCGGCACCGAGCTCTGGGGTTTCATCCCACCGATGTTCCTCGATGACCTCGACGACCTACTGTCGGGAGGCAGCAAGCAGTGGTTCGCCGACGGCAGCATCATGGTTCGCGACGTCTACGACGTACGCGCTTTCGCAGGGACCGACGGGGGCGGCGCAACGGTCGACTCTCCGGCGGGGCAAACCAACGTCTGGCGCACCGTCCTCTTCCTGAGCTTCCGAAACGGGGGCAACGGTATCGTGGCTCTCGACGTCACCAATCCCTGCAAACCCGAGTTCTTGTGGCAGTTCACCGACCCCAATCTCGGCGACACCTATGGGCAGCCCACCGCGGCTCAGATCTTCCTCGAAGATAGCGATCCGACTCCCCTGGGGGGCTCGGGTGGACCCATCGTGTTCAAGCCCAGACAGTCTCACGGCGTCATCATCGTGCCGGGCGGGCAGGGCGTAGGAGGCGCCGGCGCCTGTACGATCGCCTCTGGCCCTGAGCTCCCCGAGGGAATGGACACCGCGACGGGCACCAGCATCACTCCGCGTGCCGACCGCCGTTGTTGGCGAGGCACGGCTTCCGTCCCGCCGGCGGTTCAACACGGCAGAGTCCTCTACTTCGTCGACGTCGCGACGGGCTCGGTGATCCAGGAGCTCGGCGAGGACACGTTCCCGGCGCCGCTGAACGGCGCGGTCTCGGTCTTCCGAGGGGATACGGGTACCGTGGGAAGCGTCGCCTACACCGTCGACGCGGACGGTGTGCTCTGGCGCATCGACATGTCCTCGCCTGATCCCGATGACTGGGGAGCCGAGGCGCTCCACGACCTGTACTACGCCGAAGCCTTCGATGCCGCCGAACCGACCTATTACCCACCGGCGCTCACCATCAACCCTGCGGGCGAAGTCGTGATTCTCGTGGGGACAGGCAACATCGATGTGCTCGACGATGCGACGGCAGTCAACCGCGTGGTGTCGATCACCGAGAAGCTCACCTTCGACTCCGACGGCCTCATCACCGACCTCGACGGACGGCTCAACTGGGAGATCGAGCTCGACCCCGGCGAACAGATGACCGGCCCGGTCGAGCTCTTCGACGGCCAGGTCTTTTGGGGCACCTTCAAGGCGGGTGGCGGGACCGCAATCGACGCCTGCCCGTTCGGCGGCAGCCGGATCTTCGGCGTCCATTACCTGGATGACCCGTTGAGCGTGGGAAACCTGGTTCCGTTGCTCGAAGACATCCTCGGCAACCCGACCACGGTTCTCGATTCAACCGACATCCCAGAGCTAGACAACGCCCTGCTCGTCGGCCTACAGGTCGTTCAACTCCCGGTGTGCACGACAACGCAAAGCGTCAGCGTCACCGACCCGTTCAGCGGTACATCTTCGACTCTGGCAATGCCGTACTCGACGAGCGGGCGGCAGTTCCAACTGATGGGTCACCTCAGCGGATCGGGAATCACCACCGGGGGCCTGGCGATCAACGTCCTCGAGGAGGGGATC
>QMMB01000351.1 GCA_003647035.1 Deltaproteobacteria bacterium
CGACCTTGCGACAAGTCGATGTTGCCGAGCTGAAGGTAGACCCCGGGCTGCTTTGGCTCGTGGGCGAGAGACTTGAGGTAGGCCTCCCGAGCGGCCTTGAGATCACCCGTCCGCAGTTCACATTCGCCGAGTCTGTTCCAAGCGTGAATGTAGCCCGGCAAGCGCTTCAGCATGGAGCGCGCGACGGTCGCGCAGTCGCCGGCGTCGGGAAGGGCAATCGCTCTACCGACCTCGTTGACGATCTGGATACCGTCGTTGGGGTCGATGCCCCCGAGGTCTTCGGGGGCGCCAGAGTCACCCATGTAGCCAAGCGCCTGGAGCATCGCGACCGTCTGCGGGTCGAGAGGTCTCGCCTCTGCGACCGAGGCAAAGCGCTTGCTATCTTCGATGACCCGGGTCAGTGCCGCTTCGAGCTCGAGCGCCCGGGCTATGGCCGCGCCAGAGCCGCCGCCCTCCAAGAGATTGCGCAGCTCACCGGGGTCCGTTCTCCGGTCATAGAGCTCGGGGCGCGGCGCACGGATGTAGGTCCATGCGTCTTGGCGCACCCCTTCAAGGTGCGCCATACCGAACATCAGCTCCGGATAAAATGATTCCGAGTATTGAACCAGCGATACGGAAGGGGCGCCGCTTGCAAAGGCCTCGCTCAGATCGGCGCCTTGCGTCTCACCCGACTTCTTTCCGGCAAGACTCAGAATCGTCGGCATGATGTCCACGCTTCGCGCCGGACCGTCGTAGACTCTGCCGGCGGGGAGCTTGCGGGGGTAGCGGAAGATCAACGGCACGCGTTGGGTGGATTCGTAAATGAACACCGCGTGCGTAGCTTCCCGATGCTCGCCGAGGCTCTCTCCGTGGTCCGATGTGAAGACGAGGATCGTGTCGTCGAGAACCCCATTGGGCTCCAACGCTTTGACGAGGCGGCCTATTTGTCGATCGACGCTCGCGATCTCTCCGTCGTAGGGCGTTGCCGAAAGCTTGGCGTCGGCCTCGGGCGGTTCATATGGCGCATGCGGGTCGAAGAGATGCACCCACAGAAAGAACGGAGAAGGGGAAGCCGACTCCGTGCGTACGTCGAGCCAATGGAGCACCCGGTCCATCGTTCGTTCCCCAGAACGCTCCTGCATCCGCGTGCGGTCCTTCGCCTCGCTCCCAATGTCATCGTCATAGCCGTCGAAGCCTTGGTTCAGCTTGAAGCGGCGGTGCAGAACGTCTGCGGACACGAACGCTTGCGTTTGGTAGCCCTCAGCTTTGAGACTCTCCGCGAGTGTCTGGACGCTATCCGGAACCAGGAACACCCCGTTTCCCCGAACGCTGTGTGCGGGCGGCTCGAGGCCCGTCAAGATCGACGTGTGCGACGGAAGCGTGAGCGGAGTCGGGGCGATTGCGTGTTCGATCCGCACTCCTTCGTCTGCGAGGCGGTCGGTGTGAGGCGTGTGTGCGTGCTCGTATCCGTAACAACCAAGGCGGTCGGCCCTCAGTGTGTCGACCGTGATGAGCAGCACGTTCGGAGGGGAAGCCGGTGCCTTGCCGGTGTCCGGTTCGGGTGCGCGCCTGCAAGCTGTCGACATGCCAAGCGATATGGCGAGGGCGAAGGCGACTGTCTTCGGAGACATATCCCAGAAGTCTATAAGACCAGCCTTATCG
This sequence comes from Deltaproteobacteria bacterium, assembly GCA_003647035.1. Classification (GTDB taxonomy): domain Bacteria; phylum Myxococcota_A; class Polyangia; order Polyangiales; family Houyiibacteriaceae; genus SG8-38. The sequence continues at coordinate 1,642 of QMMB01000351.1, forward strand.
GGTCACGGGGTTTCAAGGGATCGAGGCCGAGACCATTCGAGTTGTGGCTCAGTTGACGTCGCACACGTCGCCGAGATCAAACATCAATGATCTCCGATAGCCAGCAAAAAACGCGCCGTCAGGGAGTGTTCCGGAGCTCAACAGCAGCCGGCTCGTCGTCTTGAACGTAGCCCAGGGCTTCGAGCTGCGCTTTTAGGGCAGAGTCCAACTCCGAATCGATGCTTGGCCGCGAAGCGTATGCATCGTCGAGAGCGCGGCAGTGTTCGAGCAGCTCGGTGGCGCCCGAGTCGTCGTCTGCCCGAAGCGGCGCCAACTCTCTCGGGTCGGTGCCCAAGTCGAAGCGCACGACCCGCCCGGTGGTCCAGTTCTCGTCGAAGAGTCGAATCGTAATCGTCGGACAGGCGCCCGGCACCAAGGTGCACGAGACGGGGATTCCCTGGGATGACCCGTCGGGGGACCATCTTCGGGAGTGGCTTTCGGTGTCTCGCGAATCGTTCGACGACCCAGACTCGTTCGCGTTGGTCCCGATGGGGTTCTGTTACCCCGGCAAGGCAAAGAGCGGCGATGCGCCACCGCGCCCTGAGTGTGCACCACAGTGGCACGAGCGTGTGCTTGATGCGATTGCACCAGAGCCGCTCTTGCTGCTGGCTGGCCAGTACGCACAGCAGTACTACCTTGGTCCCTCTCGAAAGAAGACGCTGACTGAGACCGTGCGCTCTTTCAAAGAGTACGGCACCCAAACGATTCCCCTCCCGCACCCCAGTTGGCGCTCACGCATTTGGATGAAGAAGAACCTGTGGTTCGAGGCCGAACTGCTCCCCGTGCTGAGGCGGCGGGTCAAGAAGCGCCTGGCAGACTAGCGCCCTTCGCGCTTTGCGGGCCTCAGAGCAACAAACAGACCAACCGTACAATCCGGCATTGACCACTCCCTCATGTGAACATATCTGGAGCGTGTTGCAATGATCTCTTTGATGGCGCTCCTGCGGCTTAGTCGCCCTCACTTCCTGATGGGCGGCGCGTTGATGTACGCAGTGGGGGTGGCCCAAGGCAGGGCCATTGGAATCGCGACCTATCTCCTTGGTCAGGCGATGGTCAGTGCTGCACAGGTGACTGCTCACTACGTAAACGAGTACGCTGATGTTGAAGCCGACCGTTTCGTCGAGAATCGGACGATGTTCTCCGGAGGGAGCGGGGTTCTGGTTGAGGGCGGCTTGGGTTCGTCTGTCGCGATGAGGGCGGCCTGGGTCTCAACGGCTGTTGCGCTTTTCACCGCGGTAGCGATCGCGCATACGTCTCCGCTCGCAGCAATACTCGGCTTGGTTGCCCTGGCGGTCTCATGGTTCTACTCCATCCCGCCAGTCAGACTGCTCGGCACGGGCTTCGGGGAAGCGGCGACATCTGCGGTCGTAGTCGGCGTTGTCCCGCTCATTGGGATTGCGATGACGGGTGGTGGCCCAACAACCTACCTCTGGTGGCTGATAGCCGCGTTACTGCCGGTCCACCTCGCCATGATGTTGATTTTTGAGTTGCCTGACCTCGAGACAGACCGTCGGGCGAACAAGAGGGTGCTGGCGGTTCGTGTCGGCAAGGATGCCACGATGGTTGCAATTTCTGCTCTCATAGTTTTGGCGTTTTCCATTGTTGCGATTGGTATCTTCACGGGCCGACTTCCCCACGGATTGTGGTGGTCGGCGGGGTCAGTCGCTGTTGGCGGCATCTTGATGGTCGCGGCAGCGTCACGCGCGAAACACCAGCTATCAACCCTCGTCGCCGTCGCAACACTCGCCGGAGCGGCCGGACCCGGCTTGGTGGGGTCGCTCTGATTCTATTTTTCAGTGTCGGTGTCAGTGCCAGCGAAGACGAACCCCTCTGGCACCCCACGTAAGTACAGGTCCCTCTGCGGGAACGGGATCTCGATCCCGGCTTCTTTCAGCGCCTCGTTGATCGCCACGGTCACCGCGCTGGGCACATCCAAGACGTCCGCGGGGTCCATGAAGATGCGGAGCTCGAAGTCGAGCGAGCTGTCACCGAAACCACGAAAAAGCGCGAGTGGGGCCGGGTCTTTGAAGACCTTGTCATCTGCGGCCGCCACCTTCCTCAAGATGTCGAGGAGCTGGTTGGGATCGGTCCCGTAGGCGACTCCGACGGGGATGGTCACTCGCTGTTGCCGAGCGGAGAGGGTCCAGTTGACGACCCGTCCGGAGATCAAGTCGCCGTTGGGGACGATGACCTCCGCGCCATCGAAGGTGCGAATCGTGCTCGCTCGAATGCCGATGTTGCTCACGTGGCCGAGGACGCCTTCGACTTCGATCTTGTCTCGCAGGCGAATCGGCCGCTCCGTCAAGAGAACGTGTACGTCGGCAAAATATTTCGGACAAGAGGGCACGTTCATTAAGAGACGGTTCATGGTTTTGGCCTAGGCCGCACGGGCGGCGCGGTACTCCTTTTTGCGACGTTGCATCGTGAGCTGCTTGGTCTTGTCCCTTTC
>QMMB01000352.1 GCA_003647035.1 Deltaproteobacteria bacterium
AGCGACGAGCCGACGTTCCGCGTCGCCCTCGAGATCGCCGGTGAGCATGAAGGAGCGACGACCGAAGACGAGCCTTAGCGCGATCGAGTTGTCATTGAGGCTGAGGGCCGGGTCATACCGAGGACAAGGCCATAGGACCTCGATCCGGGCGCCTCCGAAGGGCGGGCTCCTACCACACAGCTCGGGCGCGAATCGAACCCGGGTTCCGCGCGCCATCGCAGACGCGATCAGACTGGCCATCTTCGCGTCGCGCTCCTCGGTGAGGAGCTGCCCGTTCAGCCAGATCTCTCGGATGACGACCTCGTCGACGAGGTCGAGAAGGCCGCCGTAGTGGTCGGGGTGCCCGTGCGTGATGACCAACAAGTCGATCTCGGAGCGGCGCCGTGCGGCCAGGAGCTCGCGAAGCTCTCGGACTGCGGGATGGCGACCGCCTTGGCCTGTGTCGATCACCGCGAATTGTCCATCCGGGAAATCGACCAGCGTTGCGTCGCCTTGCCCGACGTCGACGAACGACACGCGCAGGATGTCCTGGGGTTGCTCCCGTAGGACCAGGGCGCGATCGGCGCCGAGCCACAGGAGGGTCGACACGGCGAGGGCCGCCAGGCGCTGACGCCACCGCCTAGCGATCAAGAGGAGCAGGCAGCCCGCGAGCACGACGAGGCCTTGAGCCACGTCGAGGGGCGGGAGGCGCCGGGTAACGGCGAGTGGGGCGAATGCGTCGCAGACCGAGAGCAGGATGTGGACAGCGATGGTCAGCGCAGTTCCGATGGGCTCGACGGCTGCGGGTATCGAGGCCGTGAGGGCGAAGAGATGAGCCATGGGGATGACGACCAAGCTGCCGAGCGGAAGCACGAGTATGTTGGTCAGCCATCCCACCACCGGAACGCCGCCGAACCACCACCACACCATCGGCGTGGTTGCGATGAGAGTGCGCGCGCTGATGGTCGCCGACCCTCGAAGGCGTCGCCAGCGCTGGGACCTCGAGGTCGGAGGCGCGCTCAGGATGGCGGACGTGGCCACGATCGAGAGTAGGAACGCGGGTCGAAGGGCCATTGCCGGGTCGGGGGCGGAGAGGATCAATGCTGCGGCGGCGGTCACGCTGGTCGCCGATGGACGCCGGCCGATGACGACGAGCCCCCAGGCGAGCGCCGCCGTGATCGCGGCGCGCCACGCGCTCGGGGACCCGCCGGCGAACAGCGCGTGCAGTAGTGTGAGCGGAATACCGACAGCCGCGGCCAACCTCCGGGGGTCAAAACCGAGCGCGCAGCCCCGAAGCAACCAGTGCAGCGACCGAACCAGTGTTCCGCTGACCAAGGCGACGTGAAGCCCGGAGACGGCGAACAAGTGTGCAAGGCCAACGGCGGCAATGGTCTGCCGCTGGGTGTAGCCAAGTGCCCCGCCATCGCCCAGCACCAGGGCCCGTGCCACGCCTGCCACTTCCTGTGGAAGCTCCGCGTTCATGTGTGTGCGCACGCGAGCACGAGCCAGGTCGACTGCGGCACTCCAGCGAGACACTTCGACAACCTCGAAGGGCGCCCGTTCGCTCCAACGCGCCCAGCACCCGCCACCTCTAGGCAGAGAGAGGTCTGGATGCGGTGAGGGGTTGTGAAGCTCCGTGCGCGGGCGGAGCTCCGCCTGGAACGCGATGATGCTGCCCGGTGGCGGCGTACCGAACCCCTCGACCCTCGCGGTGATTGGGAGGCCGGCGCTCAGGGCTCGCCCCGACTCTAACATGCGTCCTTCGAGGACCTGCAACCGAAGACGTGCGTCCCCGACTCCATGGCGAACCGACTCGACGCGGGCGGTCAACCGCCCTTCGCCACGAACCGAGCACGGCGTCGGCGCTGCGTGAGCCACACCGAGCCCGCAGCAGAACGCGAGACACGAAAGCGGTGCGGCCCACAGACGCGACCCGAGCTCGTGTCCGTGCAGCGCGACAGCAAGCGCCCCAACCAGCGCCACACCGGCGAGGATCGGTCCTGCGATCGGCTGCCATTGCGCGCCGACGAACAGTCCGCTCAACCACGCCGCTGCGATCCACTGAAGCACCCACCCCGGCCGAGCAAAGGGCGTGCCTGCTCAAAACGGCCCGGAGACTGGGCCAACGGCAGGCTCGCATTGCCGGCCGTCGACGGGAGGGTGGCGGTCCGCCACCAGCTTGGCTAAAGGCCATTCGGCGAACCGGCACGTATCAGGAAAGGCTCCGATGACGACTAAGTGGGTGTACACACTCGATGAGCTCGATGAAGCGGAGGCCTCCGTCGGCGGCGACTGGGATCGCGTGCGCGGTCTTCTGGGCGGCAAGGGCGCGAACCTCGGCGAGATGAACCGGCTCGGCGTTCCGGTTCCCGCCGGGTTCACGATCACGACCGAGGCCTGCAACAGTTATCTCGCTGGCGACGGGGAGCTCCCGCCGGGACTCTGGGAACAAACGCTGACTGCGCTCCGCACGATGGAAGAGAAGACCGGGAAACGCTTTGGGGACCCCTCCAACCCGCTGCTGGTGTCGTGCCGCTCTGGCGCGAAGTTCTCGATGCCGGGCATGATGGACACGGTCCTCGATATCGGCCTCAACGACGAGGTCACCGAGGGGATGATCAAGCTCACCGGCAACGAGCACTTCGCCTTCGATTCCTACCGGCGGTTGATTCAGATGTTTGGCACCGTTGTCCTCGGCGTGCGCGACGAGCCTTTTGAAGATGTGCTCGCCAATCACCGCGACCGGCGCGGCGTTGGCAGCGACGCGGACCTAACCGGCGACGATTTCCGCTCGATCGTCGGCGAGTTCAAAGACATCGTGCGCCGGCACGCGCGTATCGAGTTCCCGTCCAACGCCGAGGATCAGCTCCGGATGGCGACCCAGTCTGTGTTCGACAGTTGGAACGGCAAGCGCGCGCGCGACTATCGGCAGGCCGCCCACATCGCGCACGACCTCGGCACCGGCGTCAACGTCATCACGATGGTCTACGGCAACCTCGGGGAGGGGTCGGCCACGGGTGTAGCGATGTCGCGCAATGCGACGACCGGCGAGAACGCGCTCGAAGGCGACTACCTCACCAATGCGCAGGGCGAAGACGTCGTGGCGGGGACCCGGCCCACCAAGCCACTCGAGGAACTGCAAGCCGAGATGCCCGAGATCTACAGTCAATTCGAGGGAATCGCGCAACGGCTCGAACGTCACTACCGCGACATGCAGGACATGGAGTTCACCGTCGAGCGGGGCCAGCTTTGGATTCTGCAGACGCGAACGGGTAAGCGGACCGCGCAGGCTGCTGTACGAATTGCGGTTGAGATGGCGGACGAAGGGTTGATCAGCCGCGAGGAAGCGGTGCTCCGGGTGGAGCCCGCGCAGATCGACTTCTTCCTTCACCCACAGTTTTCGATGGAGGCCAAGGCGGGGCACAAAGTGATCGCCCGGGGATTGAATGTCTCCCCTGGGGCGGCGACTGGCGTCGTTGCGTTTGATCCCGACTTGGCTGAACGCTGGGCGAAGGAGGGCAAGCGAGACGTTCTGCTAGTGAGGCCCGAAACCAAGCCCGACGACGTGCATGGCATGCTCGCGGCGAAAGGCACACTGACTTCGAGTGGCGGCCGTACCAGCCACGCGGCACTCGTTGCCCGGCAGTTCGGTAAGCCCGCGGTCGTCGGTGCCTCGGCGCTCAGTATCGACCTCGGCGCCCGCGTCATGGGCGTGGGTGACCTCGAGATCAACGAGGGCGAGTGGCTTTCGATCGACGGGACGACCGGCGAAGTGTTCGTTGGAAAGCTCGAGACGGTCGTGCCCGACATGGACGACGAGTGGCTCGCGCGCCTCATGGGCTGGGCCGACGAGTTTCGGCGTCTCGGCGTTCGTGCCAATGCGGACTATCCCGAGGACGCGGTGCGAGCCCGGAAGTACGGTGCCGAGGGCATTGGCCTTTGCCGGACCGAGCACATGTTCTTCCAGGCCGAACGCCTTCCCACCGTTCAGCGCATGATCACCACGCAGATCCTCGCAGAGCGGCGGGAAGCGGTCGACGCTCTGCTTCCTTTCCAGCGGGCAGACTTCGCTGGCCTCTTCCGGGCGATGGATGGCCTTCCGGTGATCATCCGTCTCATCGATCCGCCGCTCCACGAGTTCCTG
>QMMB01000353.1 GCA_003647035.1 Deltaproteobacteria bacterium
CGAATATCGTCGCCTTATGCGAGGAGCTCGGGGCACCGGGGTGGTGTCTGCCGGAGGCGACCCGTCCACTCGGTGATCCGTCGGCTTTAGCCGCCTGGATCGAGCGGGCGCGTCCCGCCGGAGCGCCCGCGTAGCGTAGACCTGCCCTTTCGTGCAATCCTGCCGCCCACCGAGAGGCTTCATGCAGCACATCATCAAACACGACCTCAGTCCCGAATTGGCTAAGAGGGCCGCAGAGAAAGCCGCTGAGCACTACACCGCGAAGTGGGAGAAGTACGACGCGAAGACGACGTGGCTCAGCGACACCCATGCCGAAATCACCTTTCGCGTGAAGGGCGTAAGCGTCGCTGCCACGATCGACATGCAGCCGGGACAAGCCGTCATCGACATGCAGAAGGTTCCCTTTCTCCTTCGCCCATTCAGGAACATGGCGCTCGACGTCGTGCAGAGGATGATGGAGAAGTGGATCGCGAAGGCGAAGAGCGGGGAGCTTGGATGACCAGCTCCGATCTCCGGATCGGGGTCCTAGGGGCTGCGCGCATCACGCCCATGGCGCTGATTCGTCCGGCCCGGTGCACCTCCGGCGTATCGGTGACCGCTGTTGCGGCTCGCAATCGGGGTCGGGCCGAGAAGTTCGCCCGAAAGCACGGCATCCCGAAGGTCCACGACGACTACGACTTACTGCTCGCGGATCCCAAAATCGATGCGGTCTACAATCCACTACCGAACAATCTGCACGCCGAATGGACGCTGCGCGCGCTCGACGCCGGCAAGCACGTGCTCTGCGAGAAACCGTTCACCTCGAACGCGTTGGAGGCGGAGCGCGTACACCAGGCCGCCGAACAAAGCGATCGAGTCGTCATGGAGGCCTTTCACTACAGGTATCATCCGTTGGCGCAGCGCCTGCGAGACCTCGTTGCGTCTGGCGAGCTTGGAAAACCCCTTTTCATCGAGACATGGATGTGCATTCCGCTTCCGCTGCCTCGGGACATTCGTTACCGTCTCGACTTAGGGGGCGGCGCGACCATGGACACCGGCTGCTATGCCATCCACCTCGCTCGGACGATTGCCGGTGAGGAGCCGACCGTCGTTTCGGCTCGCGCCAAGCTGGCATCTGAGGGGGTCGATCGCGCGATGGAAGCCGACATTCGCTTTCCAAGCGGAGCGGAAGGAAGAATCAACTGCTCGTTGTGGTCATGGAAAATCGCAAAGATCGCAGCGGCGGTGAAGCTCGAGGGCGGCGAGATACGGGTGCTCAACCCCATCGTGCCACAGCTGTTTCACGGGTTGAAGTGGCGCAAGACCGGTGGCGCGTGGACCAAAGAGAAGTTCCCAAAGAAGGCTACGTACACCTATCAGCTCGAAGCCTTCCGAGACGCGGTCGTCGAAGGCAGGCCGTTCATCACGACAACGGCCGAGGCAGTGAAGACCATGCAGGTCGTCGACGCGGTCTACCGCGCCGCAGGCATGTCGCCGCGCTGATCTAAACCGCCGCTCGGCGATCGCCGAGCGCTCAGGCGCTCACGAATTGTTTGAGGGCGGCGTCACCATGGACGTTGCGTAGCTTGCGGAGCGCTAGGGCTTGCAACTGACGAATGCGCTCTCGGCTGAGTCCGAACTCTCGGCCGATCTCAGCCAGGGTGTGCGATTCCTTCTCGCCGATGCCAAAGCGCATGCGGATGATACGTTGCTCCCGCGGATTCAGAGTATCGAGTGCTCGGAGCACCGACTTCGAGAGGTCCTCGCCGATCACTGAATCCATCGGAGTGCCCGCGTCGTCGTCGGCGATCAGGTCGCGGAGCTCGCTGTTTCCGTCGTTGCCGACCGGCATTTCGAGCGAAACCGTGTCGCGCGAGATCATGAGCAGATTCGCTACCTGGTCTGCCGGAAGCTTCATGCGCTGTGCGATTTCCGCCGGAGAGGGCTCGCGCCCAAACTCCCCGGTGAGCTTGCGCGTCATACCGGTGACCTTGGTGAGGAGCTCGCAGGCGTGGACCGGAATACGAATCGTGCGAGCTTGATCGGTTGTCGCTCGGGCCATCGACTGACGAATCCACCACGAAGCGTAAGTCGACAGTTTGTAGCCCCGCCGGTAGTCGAACTTGTCGATCGCCCGCATTAGGCCCATGTTGCCTTCCTGGATCAGGTCCATGAAGGGGAGGCCGCGCTTGAGATACTTCTTCGCGATGGCGACGACGAGGCGCAGGTTGGCTTCGACCATCTCGGCTTTCGCGCGCTCCACGTCGGCGTGGGCGGTAGTGACGATTTGATGCAGCTTGCGGAGCTGGTTCGCGGAAAGCCCCGAATCGGCCTCCGCCTTCTTGCGGCTCGTGGAGCCTTCGTCGCACGACTGTACGTATGAATCGAGGGCACACAGCACAGCCTCGAAGCTCGAATCGATGGCAGCCTCTCTGACGGCCAGCTCACCCGCCTCGACGCGCTCGCGCACTTCGGTGATCTCATCGGCGTGGAGCTTGCGCTCGACGACCGCGTCGAAAATGATCTGACGACCCTTTTCGATCTGGCGTGCGAGCTCGACTTCTCCTTCTCGCGTGAGGAGGCTCACGGAGCCCATCCAGTCGAGATACGTCTGCACCGGTTCCGCGCTGAGTAGGTTGGTCTTCTCGGTGGACTTGCCGCCGCGTCGGCGGTCCGCCCGTCGATTCTTGCCTTGGTTGACCGTCACCTCGACGCCCGCGGCCTCGATTCGGCGAAGGAACTTCCGAACCGTTCCCTGGGTCGCGCCAATCTTCGCGATGACGTGGGACGCTTCGTTGTAGGTGATCCACCCCCGCGCTTTCACGGCGTCGATCACTTCGTTCATCATGACGGTATCGCTGGATTTTTTAACTGACATTGCTGGTTCTCCGCTGTGTCTAAGCGTGTGGTACCACTACACTGGAAAATTAGCAACCATATGATCAAAAAAATCCAGTTATACTGTGAACGGAACATCACCCTACGGGGTGCCCCAGCCCGCGAGACCCCCAAAAGATCATTGCTTTGGGGCCTCGGACTGGGGTACGGCTGCCCGATGCCGGGCTTTCCCGAATACGACTCGTACGACGCCTTGGGCCTCGGGGAGCTGGTTCGAGCCGGCCAGATCAGCAGTGGCGAGCTGGTGGAGGAGTGCATTGCGCGGATCGAGAAGGTGAACCTCCACATCAACTCCGTGGTGTTCGAGCTCTTTGAAACCGCCCGCGCTCGGTCTGCGGCCGGTTTCGGCGATGGCCCGTTTGCCGGCGTCCCCTTCCTCGTCAAGGACCTCATTCAGCGTATCCCAGGCGTTCCGACGCAAGAGGGCTCGAACTTCTTCAAAGGTTGGACGCCCACGGACGAGACCAACCTCTATCGACGCTGGCTCGATTCGGGGGTGGTTCCGGTCGCCAAAACCGCAACATCGGAGCTGGGCCTGTTGCCGGTGGTCGAGACGGATCTGCACGGAGTGACGCGCAACCCCTGGATGCTCGATCGGACCGCGGGCGGCTCGAGCGGCGGCTCGGGTGCAAGTGTCGCCGCCGGCGTGGTGCCGATGGCATCTGGCGGGGACGGTGGTGGGTCGATCCGAGTCCCGGCGTCGTGTTGTGGCCTCTTCGGACACAAGCCGTCCCGGGCTCGCAACCCTTCGGGCCCGATCGCGAGTGAGCACTGGTCGTGCTACGTGGCGGAGCACGTGTTGACGCGCACCGTGCGCGACAGCGCCGTGATGCTCGACGCCACACACGGGCCCGACGACACGACTCCGTATTTCGCCGCGCCGATCGTAGGGACGTTCGCAGAGGCTGCCGGGCGCGACCCTCGGCCCTTGCGCATTGCGTTTCACAGCGATCCCGCGTTCCCCGCGACGGTGCATCCCGATTGCAAAGCCGCCGTCGAGGACGCAGCGCGGCTGTGTGCGGAGCTCGGGCATCACGTCGAGGAGGTGTCTCCCGGGCACGACACGGTGGCGCTCGGACGGGCGTTCCTGGTCGTGCTTGGGGCCAACGTCGCGGCAGAGATTCATGAAGGCGAGCAGCTCAGAAGCCGGCGCGCCAGATCGAAGGACTTCCAGCTGATGACTTGGGTCACGCGCATGCTTGGCAG
>QMMB01000354.1 GCA_003647035.1 Deltaproteobacteria bacterium
AATTACCGGCAAGGATACCATTCGCGAGGAGCTGACGCGGTTGCGCGACGCGGTTCGTTACGTCCACGACGAAACAGTGCGCGGCATGAACCACGGCAAGGACATCCACACCTTGATGCGCGATATCCAGCTTCCACCCGAGCTCGAGGTGGGGGAGGGCTACGGCAAGGTGTCGTGGAGCGTCCGGGCCATTTGGGAGAACTACGCGGGGTGGTTTCACCACAGCTCGACGACGGAGCTCTACCCAGTGCCTGCCAAGAGCGTGCACGGAGATTTGGCAGAGCTTGCCGGTGGAGTCGACGCGGTCGTGCAGCGAGCCCAGGAGAAACTGTCTTCGGGTGTGCCGCTCGAGGCGATCCACTTGGCCGAAATTGCGCTCACCGCCGCGCCGACGAACGTTGGGGCGCTCGAAGCAATGGTTGCCGCGCATGAGCAGCTCGAACGCGAGAGCGAAAACTTCTGGTTGACGCAATGGCTGCGAAAGCAACTCGGCGAGCTGCGCTCCACCCTCGAAGCGGCGAGAGCTAAGGGGAGCCAGTCGTGACCGATGGAGCGAACGACATCCGAATCGACGACCTCAAGGCGCCGGTCCTCACGCCGATGCAGAAGATGGTCATCGACGGCTTTGCCGGCGTCGAGGTCGAGTTTACCGAGGACGCGGTGCTGGGTGAGGCGCAGGCGCGCACTGGCCTTTCGGATTTCGGCCCCGACGACTTTCGCGAGCGACTGGCGGTGTGGTGCCAAGCGGCTGACGAGGATACCGACCTCGGTCCGATGGGGCAGGTGCGCTTCTTCGGGGACATGGTGCGGTACGCATCCAACCGCCTGCGCTTTCATGACCTGCTCGAGCGGCACCCCGAGATCCTCGACATCAAGATCCGAAAACCCATCATCATCGCCGGGCTTCCGCGCTCGGGGACCACGCATTTGTTGAACTTGATCGCGGCCGACACGCGACTCCGTTCGCTGCCGTACTGGGAAAGCCTCGAGCCAATCCCCGACGCCAGCGCTGTGCCCGGGCCGAAAGAGCAGGACCCACGGTACGTGAAGTGTGTCGCCGAGTACCAGATGTTCGGCCAGATCGCGCCGCTCCTCAAGAACATGCACGACATGGCGCCCGACCACGTGCATGAAGAGATCGAAGTGGGGGCCCTCGATTTCTCGACCTTCCTGCCGGAGTGGCTTGCCGTCGTGCCCCGGTGGCGCGACTACTACTTCAACCACGACCAGCGCCCGCACTACGCGTACATGAAGAACGTGCTCAAAGCGCTCCAGTGGATGCATGGCCCTGACCGATGGATTCTGAAGTCTCCCCAACACCTCGAGCAGCTAGGACCTCTCATCGAAACGTTCCCGGACGCGACTGTGGCCCTCACGCATCGCGACCCCGTGTCGGTTGTCGCATCCGCCATCACGATGCTGACCTACGGTGACCGAATGCGCCGCACCAAGGTGGATCCGCCGGCAGTCGCCGAATACTGGAGCGAACGAGTCGAGCAACTCGTGCGCTCGTGTGTGCGGGACCGCGACCGCTTGCCCGCCTCGCAGAGCATCGATGTACTCTTCCACGAGTTCATGGCAGACGACGTGGGGATGGTGGAGCGAATCTACGAGGTGGCCGGCCTCGACATGACCGCCGAGGCGAGGGCGTCGCTCGATCAGTACATGGCGGACAACCCGCGCGGGAAACACGGTCGTATTCGATACGACCTTGCCAGCGATTTCGGAGTCGACCCCGAGGCGCTTCGCAAACGGTTTGATTTCTACTACGAACGATTCCCCGTTCAGATGGAAGCATGATGAAGCAGGTCAACATTCACGGTCCGGGCAAGGTTCAGCTCGACGACGCCGACAAACGCGAGCCCGGACCGCGCGATGCCGTGGTGCGCGTTGCCGCATGTGGCGTGTGCGGGACCGATGTCCGTTATGTTCGCATGGGCGGTCTCACACGCCCGATGCCCATTGGGCACGAGCTCTCCGGGATCATCGAATCGATAGGCGCGGAAGTATCCGACTTGGCTCCCGGTACGCGAGTCGTTCTCAACCCGACCGCGTCGTCCAACATGATCGGGAATGGCGGGCCGGAGGGCGGCTTCACGCAGCTGCTCCTGGTTCGAAACGCGGCCGATGGCGGCTGCCTGTTTCCAATCCCGGACGACTTGCCGATGCACCTGGCCGCGCTCTCGGAGCCCCTCGGTGTGGGGATGAACGCGGTCGATCGGTCTGAGGTCACGGCGAATGACAAGGTCGCCGTGTTCGGCGCCGGGCCGATTGGTCTTTCAGCCATCGCAACGCTGCGCGATCGTGGCATCTCGGATGTCGTTGCCATCGATCTGTCGCCACGTCGTCTCGAGCTGGCGACCGCACTCGGGGCACGGGCGACGATCAACGCGTCCGAGCAAGACCCGTGGGTAGAGCTCAAGAAGCTCCACGGTGAGGAACCGCTCATGGGCATGCCGATGGCCGCGACCGATGTCTTCATCGAAGCGTCCGGGGCGGGGAAGGTGATCACCGACGTGTTGCAGAGCGGCAAAGCCGAATCGCGGCTCACCGTGGTCGCGCTCCATGAGCAGTCGGTGAACGTCAGCTTTCTTTGGGTGATGATGAAACAGATGACGATCCGCGGAGCGATGGAGTACCCGGCCGACTACACCGATGCGATTGAGCTCCTGACGCGATGGGACCTGTCTCCGATGATTACCCACCGGTTTCCGCTCGATCGGATCGGCGAAGCCATCGAGGTGGCGACCGATCCAAACGCGGGCGGCAAAGTGATGGTCGATATCGACACAGAGGTGAACTAGTGAGCAACGCAGCGAGCTTTGATTTCTCAGGAGCGCGCGTCTTGGTGACGGGCGGCTCGAACGGGATTGGCGCGGCCATCGCCAAGGCATTCGCAGACGCGGGCGCCGAGGTCGTGATTACCGGAACGCGCGAGTCTGCAAGCGAGTACGATGGGGACCTCTCGGCCTACGAGTACCATTCGCTCGAACTCACCGACAAAGCCGCCATTGAGGGCTTGGCCGCGTCGCTCGATCGCCTCGATGTGCTCGTCAACAATGCTGGCTGCAACTTCCCTGGTGGCAAGCACGAGGCGGTCCCCGATGTTTTCGAAGAGTCGGTCGCGATCAATCTGTTTGGCGCATACCGTCTTTCAGTAGGGTGCAGGGACAAGCTGGCTGCGAGCACCCTCGAGGGCGGCGCCAGCGTGATCAACTTGGCCTCGATGGGCGCCTTCTTCGCAGTCCCCATCGTGCCGGGCTACGGGGCGGGCAAGGCGGCAACCGTTCAGATGACCAAGAACCTCGCAGCGACGTGGGCCGGCGATGGGATTCGGGTCAACGCGGTCGCGCCGGGTCTCATCGAAAGCAACATGACCGCGATCATGAAGGGCGTGGAACCCCTCGAGAAGCCATTCATAGACCGAACCCCGCTTGGACGTTGGGGCGTGCCGGGGGATATCGCCCCCGTGGTGCTCTTCCTGGCGAGCTCGTCCGCGCGTTTCATGACGGGCCAGACGGTCCTGGTCGACGGCGGCTTTTCGGTCACCTAGGTTCATCGTCACCGCTAGGCACACGCCGCAGGTAGTCGCCGCCGCGCTCACGTACGGCACGTTCCCGCTCGTGTTTGGCGGCGTGATGGGGATCGCCGTCTACGGCATGGGGCAGGGATGGGATCCCGTAGTCACGGCCGTGTCGCTGACCGGTTCGGTCGTTCTACTGCTACTCGTGCTCGAGCGGGTTCATCCCTATCACCAGGAATGGCTTCACAGCCACGGCGACATCCGAACCGACCTCATTCACAACCTCGTGAATTTTTGGATTCCCCAGGTCTACACCGTGCTGTTCGTTGGGGGGCTCGCCTCGGGCGCAGCTTGGTTATCAAACGGGCTTGGCATGCAACTCTGGCCCGTGCATTGGCCGCTGCTGGCGCAACTTTTGCTGGCGCGCGTCATCGGTGAGTTCGGGACGTATTGGATTCACCGATTGATGCATGAGAACGCGTTTCTGTGGCGGTGCCATGCGGTGCACCACAGCGCGCCCAGGCTCTACTGGCTCAAC
>QMMB01000355.1 GCA_003647035.1 Deltaproteobacteria bacterium
CCCGATGAGGCGTAGGCCGCATTCCATATCCACCACGCCTACGGCGTAGGGAACGAACGGTTCATCGAATTGATGGGGCGGTGGCGGGGCAAAGTTCGCCACGGAATAACTCCACAGCGTCCCCTTGCCCGCGAAGGCGCAGTCTTCCATCCGCGACTCGGTACAGTCCGGATTGTGACAGGCCTGCACTTTCGGGAAGTAAGGGGTCCCACACGTGACGCACTTGGAACCCAACACCTTGGCGCCACCGTCTTCGGTAAAAAAACCCTCCAGGGTAGGAACGCGTTCTTCAGCCATCCGTTGTTTCCTCACGCCTTCGCGGCTTTGATCAGCTCCGGCAGGATTTCAACACAGTCCGCAACGATTCCGTACCGCGCGTAGCGGTAAATGGAGGCGTCGGGGTCCGAGTTGACCGCCACGATTGTTTTTGCAGCCGAACATCCGGCCATGTGCTGGCTGGCGCCGGAAATACCGATGGCCATGTAGAGACCTGGACGAGTGATCTTCCCGGTTGAACCCACCTGTACGGAGGAGTCCACCCATCCGTCATCCACGATGGCGCGCGAAGCTCCCGCGAGCCCGCCCAGAGCTTCAGCGAGCTCCTTCACCATCTCGTAATTCTCCGCTGTCCCGAGACCGCGCCCACCCGAGACAATCACATCGGCGTCCTCGAGGCGTGGCCCTTCGGTTTTCGCGGCAGGGGTCACCGGGGAGCGCTCCTCCACACCCGTCAAATCCACGGAGATGGTTCGGACGTCGGGGCTGGTTGGCGTCTCGGCCGGGTTGGCAACAATGGATGTGGTGATGAGGGAGACCACATTCACAGGATCGCCCAGTTCATAGACGACATGGGTATCGCCCCCGTACGCGGTTGCTGTCACGTGAAGGGCGTCGTTGCTATCTCTCACGTCGAACCCGTTCATCACAACAGGCACACCCAGGCGCCCCGCAAGACGCGGGGCAATGAGGCGGGCTTCGAGGGTCTGGTTGAACAGGATCGTTTTCGGGGAGGTCTGTGCACAGTACCCGGCAAGCGCAGAGACCAGAGCATCGGGGCCAAGCTCCTCGAGCCCCTCACCGGCAAGCACATCCACCGAGGTGACACCGTAGGCGCCGGCCAGCGCCTGGGCCTCTTCCGCTACAGCACCTGCGACCATCCAGTTCAACGCACTGCCACGTTCACCGCTCAGCCTCAGAGCCAGCGTCAATGCTTCTTCGGTCCCGCCTTCAAGGGCATTGCCCCAGGTGCACAAAGCACCGGCCATCGCTTCTGCCCTCTTCCTCTGAAACGCTCTCTCGAACACACTCTAGTGGCTAACTCGAAGGCCATCCGGAATGCGTCGCATCAAATTCGGCCCTTCGTGCCGCATTTTCGGACGCCCGAGAGACGGGCGCTTTTGCCGATCTACGCCCGGTGCAGCGCGTCGACGGTCTCCGCCACCCAGGCCTCGTCGCTGCGCAGATCGGCCGGGAGGTCGAGAAGGACGGTCGAGAAAACGCCGGTGCAGCGCTCGGTCAGCCTGTCCGCCAGCTCGTCGCAGGTGCCGACGATAGCCCATTCCTCGAGCATCTCGTCGCTGATCTGCGCCGGCATCTCCCGCCACTTGCCCTCGCGGGACAGACGGTGCAGCTCCCGGCCGACGTCGAGCCAACCGTGAAACTCGAGCACGGCGTGGTACG
Organism: Deltaproteobacteria bacterium; assembly: GCA_003647035.1. Taxonomy (GTDB): domain Bacteria; phylum Myxococcota_A; class Polyangia; order Polyangiales; family Houyiibacteriaceae; genus SG8-38. The sequence continues at coordinate 1,681 of QMMB01000355.1, forward strand.
TGCGCGTGGAGGCGTAGAACGCGATGTGCTGCTTCAACGCGCGCCGGGCCGCAGCAACGCCCTCCCCGTCCCGGGCGACGGCGAGGAAGGGTGCGCCGATCACGTCGATCTCGGACACGTCGCGCCCGGCCCTGCGGGTGCCCTCCGCAATGGCAGGCAGCACGACCTCACGTGCATAGCGGAAGGTGGCGATGGGATGCAGGCGCAGGCCGTCGCACAGCTCGCCGGCCAGGCGCGCCATGTAAGGGTTGACGGCGGCTAGATGGATCGGGATGTCGGGATGCTCGATGGGACCCGGGTTGAAGAACGGGCTCATCAGACTGAAGTGATAGTGCTCGCCCTCGAAATCCGGTTTCCCGCCTTTCTGGAAGCTATCGAACATCGCCTTGAGGCACAGCACGTACTCGCGCATTCGCGGACCTGGAGGGCCCGACCAAGTCGACGCGTAGCGCCGCTCGATGTGGCCCTTCACCTGCGTGCCCAGACCCAGCTGGAAGCGGCCGCCCGAGAGCCGCTGCAGGTCCCAGGCGAGTTGGGCGGTCACCATCGGGCTGCGCGGGAACGCGATGGCCACGTTGGTGCCCAGCGCGATGTGCTGGGTGTGCTCGGCTGCCACGATCAGGGGCAGGAAGGGATCATGACCCGCCTCCGGCGCAGTAAGGCCGTCGAAGCCGAGCTCCTCGCACAAACGGGCCGCGGCGGCGATGGTGCCGATATCGGACCTCGGCTGCCCCTCGCCCGCGTACTGATCGGTGTCGGGTCCGAGGATCACGGTTTCGACTCGAAACGCCACGCCCGTCTCTAATGCGCGTGGAAGCGAGGGGCAAGACCGTGCGGTTTGACCCGCACAATTAACTGGAACATGTTCTATTTTGATGACCAAATGGGATAAATCGGTCGACTTTCTGGTGATGGGTAGCGGGGCAGCCGCAATGGGCGCGGCCGTTCGCGGACACGACCTCGGCCTAGAAATTCTGATGGTCGAGAAGACCGACCTCTTCGGAGGCAACACGGCGATGTCCGGCGGGGTGGTTTGGGTACCGAACAACCCAGCGATGAAAAAAACGTCGATCCCAGATTCGGATGAGGAAGCACTCATCTATCTGAAACACATCACCCATGGCGAGATCGAGGAAGAGCGACTGCAGAACTACGTGGACGAAAGCAAGCGTGTGCTCGCCTATCTGCACGAGCACACCCACGTTCGCTACACGGCACTCGAGAGATACACCGACTACTATCCAGAGGCACCCGGAGGAAAGGAAGGCGGACGCTCGATGGATCCAACGCCTCTCGACGGAGCAAAGCTCCGCGAGAGCTTGATGGCGATCCGCCCCATGCATCCTCAGGCGAAAGTCCTTGGCAAGTTCGGCATTACCGCGCGCGAAGCGCACGCCGCGCTCGGCCTCGGCTTCGTGTCGATGATGTTCATGGCTTGGCAGTTGTTGCGCTACTGGTTGCGGTCCTTCAAACGCAAGAAGTGGGGTCGCGATACCAGACTCGTGGGTGGAAACGCGCTGGTCGGCCGGCTGTTTCTTTCTCTCAAGGAACGCGGCGTCGAAGCGTGGGCAAACGCGCCCGTACAATCGCTGGTGCTCGACGGCGGGCGCGTGGTCGGTGCCGTGGTCGAAAAAGACGGGCAACCCTTGCGGATCCAAGCCACACAGGGAGTGTTGCTCGCGGCCGGTGGATTCTCGAAGAATGCGGAGATGCGGCACAAGTATCAGCGTGAACCGATCACCACGGAGTGGACGGCCGGCAGTCCTGGCAACACGGGCGACGCGATCTTGATGGGGATGGACGCGGGTGCGGAGGTTTCGCTGATGGATGATGCCTGGTGGACGCCAACATCCCGGGTTCCCAGATACGACCCAGCCTGGGTTCTCGCTGTCGAAAAGAGCTTGCCGCACGGGGTGTTCGTTAACCTCAACGGACAACGCTTCACCAACGAGGCCGCTCCCTATGTCGACGTGGTGCTTGGCATGTATGATGACGCGAGCAAGAATGCGGGCGCGGACTCGCGATGGTTTCATGTCTTCGACGCCGAATACCGCCGAATGTCGATCGCGGGACCGCTTGCGCCGTCCAAGATGATGCCCGACAGTAGCGTTCCGCGGAGGTTTCGTGACGGTGGATATATCTATCGCGCAGAGACGCTGGACGAGCTTGCCGAAACACTCGGTTTGCCAGCGCCCGCGCTGCAAGAAACGCTCGACCGCTTCAACGTCCACGCCGTCAAAGGCGAAGATCCGGACTTCAATCGCGGCTGGAGTGCGCAAGATCGCTACTACGGCCACCCGAGCGTGAAGCCGAACTGTTCGCTCGGGCCGGTAGCCAAACCGCCATTTTATGCGATCGAGATTTTTCCCGGTGAC
>QMMB01000356.1 GCA_003647035.1 Deltaproteobacteria bacterium
ATGAGCGTGACGGCGTGGACCATGATACCGAACTGACGGGCGCACAGGGCGAGCGTGTACAGATAGATCTGCCGGATGGCGGGATCAGGGCGAAAGAGGTGATGACGGAGAAGGGTGCGCCGGGTGATCATGAGGGTGTCGCCGGGCACGACGGGGCGGGGCTGGGTCATGCAGGGCAAGAGGAGCACGAAGCGGGCCATCACGTGGCCGTGTCATTTCAGCACTTTGCCGTGAGGGACCTGGCGGATATTCTCTCCCTCGCCGTCGGACGCCAACGTGGGTTGGGTTGTTGCAATCAGTGACGAGCGCGTTGCCGTGCTCGTAGCTCCTCGACGCTGTCTTCCCAGTTTCGCCCGTCGAAGGTGGACACCTGGAAATCGGACAGGTCCACTCCATCCAGGCAGCGGATGTTGACGTCGATCTGATCGGGATGAGACCGAGGCCTGTAGTATGAGTGAACGCCACAGTGCCGGCAGAAGTGATGCTGCGCTGTCTCGGTTCCGAACGTGTACGTGGTCAGCGCAGTGGCGCCTCGGAGGAGCTCGAAGTCGGCCTCCGGGACGATGAGGTGCAGGTAACCCTTCTTCGCGCAGACGCTGCAGTTGCATTCGACTGCCTCGTGCGAGCGCACCGTGACTCGATACCGAACGGCGCCGCAGTGACAGCCTCCCTCGAGCATTTGCGGCTCCCCGCGGGCCATCAGTCCACGGGTTCGCCGGTCGACCGGTCGAGCGTCATCCAGGGGGTTCCAGCGATCTGCACTTCGATAAGCTCTTCGCTAACCGTGAGCACGGGCTTGCTTGCCACCGTTCCGAGCTCTGTGCGCCAAAGCTCCTTGCCCGAGCCCACGTCTTTGGCGATGACGACGCCAGGGTCGCCCGATTGCGCTTCGTACAGCACCCCTTCGCTCAGCACCGCCGCACTGACCTCGCCACCTCCGGCTTGCTGGCCTGCACGGTGCTTCTTCTCGAGCTGCGTGGCCCAGACCCATGCGGTCAGCGCCGCCATGAGTACGAGGCCGAGCAAGATGGCGACGACGCGTTTCCCAGATATGCCCTGTTCAGCCACGACGGCTTCTTAGCACGTCCGCCGTCAGCGCCTAGCGACGCCACATCTCCCACAGGGGCGCGACGCTCATCACGAAGTAGCTCAACAGCAGCAGTGTGCCCGAGACGGCGTAGGTCGTTACCGCGCCGGCCCAGCCGTGAGCGACGAGCCATGGCGCTGCGATGTGGAGCAGGGTTCCAAACGACCCGGCGGCGATCCATACACCTTTCGCCATCTTGCGCGACCGCGACAGCATGTACATATGGCTGAGAATCAGCAGGTACACTGGCATCGAGAACAGGTGGAAGTGGGTGACTTCGAGCAGCTTGCGACGTGGCATGGGCTCAAACGCCGCGAGTTGCTCGCCACCTGGCGGGAGGAGCACCGCGGGCCCTCCCACGACCTCGGGCTCTTCGATCGGGGCCGCGTCCCCTCCGTAGTATTCGCCGGCGCCGGACAGGTCGAGTCCGACCATGTCGTGCGTCAGCCAGAGCGTGAGCGCCAACCCTACGAGCGTGAACACGAGAAACACGGTGTACACGGCGCGCGCGCCCAGGGGTAGGGCGCGGAGCCTGCCAGAGGGTCGAGTGAAATCTTGCATGGCTCGAGCTAGGACGAGGTCAGCACGGCGTCGTGCAGCAACAACGTCGCTCGCTTCACGGCTTTGGCCATGGCGCGTGCGGAGAGCGTTGCGCCGGAGATCACGTCGATGTCGCGTCCCGGTTTGAAGCCGCTGGCGGCTTCCTTGCCGACGAACTGTTTGCGGAAACGCTTGGAGCGAATCCCTTCCCCGTAGGGCTCGCGGTACGCGACTACTTCCACGCGCGTCACGCGGCCATCGGGATCGAAGAACGTGGCCAAGTCGATGTACTCGTGCTGACCGATCTCGCGGTCGAACAGCGCGTAGCCGTCGACGCGGTTCGCCGAGCGCGCGACGTAGAAGATGTATTCCGACTTCTCGAGCTTTTCTCCAAGTTGGCGCTCGATGCCCTCGCGGTGCTCGTCTGAAAGCTGGATTCGCCGGAAATCCACCAGCTCGGACTGGCGGAACTGCTCCGCCAGGAGACCACGGACGCTATAGTAGACCTGCGCGTGCCCACTCGCGGCCAACCCGGAGGTGATGACCGACACGGCAAGCAGTAGGGCAGCCCTATTGAAAACGCCTTTCATCTTCGTTTTCAACGATAGGGGCAGCGCATCAGGGCTGCAACCCGAAATTACACGCAAAATTTGCGTATTTTCGGCTCGAACCTCCTCTCCCAGCCGATCGGTGCCATATTCCCGAGCGCGAGAGCCATGATCAAGTCACTCAATCGTTGGTCGTGCCAATCGCTTCCCTGGGCACTTGCCTTTGCGCTACTGCTGTCCGCCCAAACCGCAGATGCGGACGCTCCCGCCGACGGCGAGGCTCCCGAGCTCATGGTCGACCTCTTCTCGAGCACGCGGATCTATCCGAACGCGGATGCGGCGCTGATGGGGTTTGCGATGGGCGTCCTGTGGCGACCGACCGACAAGTGCCTCCACATCGCCGGCGAAGGCTTTGCACGATTTGGCAGCCGAACGTCGGTTGCCGGTGAAGAGGCCAAGATGCGAAGCGCCGGCGGCGCCTTGGGGGCGCTTTGGGGCAACGGCGATGCCGACCGCTGGTTTGGCGCCGGGGCGATGATGGACATGGGATGGGCCCGCGTCGGTCCACGCGACGACTTCGTGCTCAGCGCCTACTTGCGAGCGCTTCTCTATTGGCGGCTTCGTAAAGAGTTTTGGGTGGGTCTGGACGCGCGTGCTGGCCACGTGATCATCCCGGTCACCGTCGAAGGGCTTGGCATCAAGGGTCCGATGATCGGGCTTGGCGTCGGATTGATGTGGGGCGACGACGGCGGGTACGGCTCGCTCTGATTATCCTCGGGCGAACCACCTGAAGCGCCCGTATCATTTCGGCGGACCCGGCATACGTGTGTGCATGGACGTGAGCGGTCTCCGGTTCGTAGCAATGGCCATCTGCGTGCTTGTCGTGAGCAGTGGCTGCGGCTCGTCCGGAGCCGAGCACCGCCCTCCCGGAGGCAATGGTGGCGCGCCGGGGAATGTGGACGCACCGATCGTCCCCGCCAAACGGGGTGGGGCTCCCGCCGCGTGGATGCCCGCCGTGGGCGAGATGGTGATTTTTGGCGGCATGGACCCGATCACGAATGACACGTATTCGTTCGATCAGACGGCCTCCGCATGGCGTCAGCTCACTCCCGAGCGGCAAGGTCCAGTACCCCCCAACCGATGCCATCACACCCTGAGCGAGATCCCCGGGGCCGATCAAGCACTCCTGTTCGGCGGTTTCTCTCGGGGCACCCGGTTCAACGACACTTGGCGCTTCGATTTTGCGAGCGAAACTTGGAGCGAGCTGTCGACCGGCGGCACTGTACCGGCCAAGCGCTGCCTTCATGCCTCGGCCTTCATTGCTTCGAGTTCCGAGCTCGTGATGTTCGGTGGGATCGCCGGCAGCGGCACGCGGGCCGACGAGTTTTTCGGAGACACACACGTTCTCGATGTGGCGACCGGCTCGTGGGCCCGAGTCGAAGGGGACGGACCCAGCGCGCGCGAGGGCGCAGTGATGATCTACTCTCGCTCTGCAGATGCGGTCTTTGTATGGGGCGGCAAAGCCTTCGACCACTACCCGACGGGGCTCTGGCGCTTTGATGTTGACGAGCGCAGGTGGTCGCAGGTTGCCACGAGCGGCGATCAGCCGGTCGGACGCGAGGACCCAACGCACTTCTGGGACGAGTCGAGAGGCAGGCTCAGCATATTCTCGGGGCGCAACGACAATGACCCGCTCGTTCTATTCGACGATGGCTTCGATCTCGATCCAGTGACCGGCGTGTGGGCGCGCGTCGATACTGAGACGATGCCGCCCCCCCGTTGGCGTGCATCCGCTGCAATCGATCCCGCCGGCGACCGTGGCTACATGTTTGGCGGTTGGAGAGACTTCGGCGGCAGCGACGCGCTCAACGATACCTGG
>QMMB01000357.1 GCA_003647035.1 Deltaproteobacteria bacterium
AACCAGCTTGCACTTCCCGGGGATCTCGGAGCCAGCGGCCCGTGCCCTGGTTGCCCGTGACGTCGCGGCCGTTAGGATCGACACAGCCAGCATCGACCACGGCCCCTCAACAGACTTCATCGCCCCTCGCGTCCTGCTGGAAGCCGGCATTCCGGCCTTTGAAAACGTCGCTAAGCTGAGCGAAGTCCCGGCTCGTGACGCGGACATCATCGCGCTTCCGATGAAGATCGCCGGTGGCTCGGGTGGCCCGCTACGAATCGTTGCAGTCGTGCCCGCGGCCCGATGCGGCAGCCGCTGACCGTGATCGCTGCGATCTATGGGCAGCCTCTTCGCTGTTGTTCGTAGATCTCGGCCCTGCGCTTTCTCAGCTTTTTCGTCTGGGTGATCCACACCGGGATGCTCATCGGTAGAAGCCACCAGAAGACCGACGCGACGACGATGCCCGCGATCGGTCCACCCTTGTTGATCTGTCGGCACTCCGGGTCCGGCTGCTGCTCCACTTCAGCGGCCGCGCTCGGCGCTTCGTCTTCTTGGGCAATCGCCGGCGCTGTGCTGACCACGAGCGCTAAGACGAGGATCATGGACGTGGTCTTCATCGTCCGAACGATGCCGAGCACCCGCGTCCGGGTCAAGTCTCGTCGTCGATCTCTTTCAGCAAAATGCGGTCCTCCTTCGAGAGCTCCGCCTCTTCGAGCAGATCCGGCCGGCGTTCAAGCGTTCGCCTCAGCGACTCCTTGCGTCGCCACCGAGCGATCGCTGCGTGATTGCCCGACCGCAGCACCTCCGGCACCTTCTGCCCGCGGAACTCCTCGGGCCGCGTGTATTGCGGATACTCGAGCAATCCCTCCGCATGTGACTCGTCGGCTGCCGACTCTTCGTTTCCAAGCACGCCGGGAAGCAGTCGTGCGGTCGCTTCGATGACCGCGAGCGCCGCTGCTTCTCCGCCCAGCAGAACGAAATCACCCAGCGAAACCTCCTCGTCGACGAGTCCGCGAATGCGTTCGTCGAACCCCTCGTAACGACCGCAAACCAGGGTCAAACACTCGAGCTCCGAAAACCGCCGCGCGTGAGCCTGTGAGAACCGCGTGCCTTGCGGCGTGAGCAATACGCGATGAGTGGGGTTTCCGGCGCGTGCCTCGTCGAGATGGTCCAACGTTGCCGCGAACGGGCCAGGCATCAGCACCATGCCGCTGCCGCCCCCATAAGGAGAGTCATCGACGGTTCGGTGTCTGTCGGTCGTGAACTCACGCGGCGTGATCGCGTGCACATGGATGGTGCCAGAATCCTGAGCCTTGCCGAGCAGACCGGTGCGCAGGACGTCGAACAGCTCGGGAAAGAGCGTGACGATTTCAAATCGCATTAGCGCAGCTTCTGCAATGGAATGTCATCGAGGTCTTGGAGGTGTACCTTGCCGCCTTCGATGTCGACCCGGTCGAGCCATCGGGGGAGCATGGGGACTTCGAGGAAACCACCGGGGCGTTGGATCTTCAAGCACTCGGCGCTTGGGTAGTCGACGACCTCGACGACCCGTCCGATCGATTCGGTCCCCTCGAACGCTTCGAGCCCAATTAAATCGGCGTGGTAGTACTCGCCTTGCTCGAGCTCCGGCAAGGCTTCCCGCGGAATGCAAAGCTTGTAGCCGCGCAGCGCGTCGGCGTCTTCGAGCGACCCCACGCCAGCCAAACGCATGAGCAACACCTTCGAGCCCTGCCGCGTGGACACGATATCGACTAGCGCGGGCTCCTCACCCTCCTCGCCGATCAGGAAGACCTCTTCGAGCTCTCGCAGTAGCGCCGAATCTGGGTTGAAGAGGTGGACACGAATCTCGCCCGTCACGCCATGCGGTCGCGCGACGACTCCGAGCTCGATCCAAGAAACCGATTCGGTGCGTTCGGCCACAGGCGGAGGCTACTCGAGGATGTCGAGGATTGCTCGCTTGCGGAGTCGAGCCGAGGTCGCGGCGAGCAGGGTGCGCATGGCGCGGGCTGTGCGGCCCTCTTTGCCGATGACCTTCCCTAGGTCGTCGGGCGCGACGGTGAGCTCCAATACGACGGTGCGCTCCTCTTCCACCACGTTGACTTCGACCGCGTCGGGGTCGTCGACCAGTGAGCTCGCGATGTACGCGATCAGGTCCTGAAGCTTGTCGCCAGCCATGTCGTTGCTCTCTTAGGAAGCCGGCGCGGCGGCGGCCGCAGCCTTCTTGTGCTCTTTGACCACGTCGCGGACGCGATCGCTCACCTGTGCACCCACACCGACCCAGTAGTCGAGGCGCGGGTAGTCGACCCTCGCCTCCTCGATGGGGCGGCTGGGATCGTACGTGCCGATCTGCTCGATAAAGCGCCCGTCGCGGGCCTTTTCTTTATCGGTGACCACGATGTGATAGTAGGGGCGCTTCTTTGCGCCAGCGCGTGACAATCGAACCTTGACCATGGATTCCTCGTAAGCGGCGGGCAGGGCCCACCCGAAAGACGCCGGAAGCTAATCAGCGCTCGCCCCCGCGTCAAGCCGCCGCCCGCCCCAGCCTTTTTGCGGCGAGGCGCTTGGTTGCTAGAACCAGGGAGATGCGATGCTTCCTTGCCGTATTGGCCCTGACCATGACCCTATGCCTGAGCTGTAGCCGAGGCCAGCCGAAGAAGGGTCCCGTCTCGCCGAGCCTCCGTCTGGCGGTCGTGACGGACCTCAAGGGGTACTTGGAGCCTTGTGGCTGCACGAGCGATCCGCTGGGCGGCATAGACCGGCTCGCTGCGCAGATCCGGACGCTGCGCGAGGGGCCAGTGCCCGTCGTGCTCCTGATCGCCGGCGACACGTTCTTCGATGCGGCCGAGCTGAAGCCGGTACGCGTCGACCAAGCGAGCCGTAACGCCAAGACCCTTGCGGGAATTCTCAACGGCTTGGAGGTCACGGCGGTATTGCCGGGCCGCCGCGACCGCGCCCAGCCCGCCGAAACGCTCGAGGCGCTGCGGAAGGCTACCGAGTTTCCGTGGTTGGCGATGACTAGCGACGCTGAGGTGTTGCGCATCGAAGCAGGTGCTCTTCGGTTGAATGTCGTCGGCGTTCGTCCTGGGTCCGAGCGGGATGCGGTAGCGGCCGCACTCGAGATCGTGCAGGCGGAAAGCGATCTGACCATCGCGCTAGTCGATGGGTCGCGGCGCGACGCCAATCGCATCGGGGCCATCGAGGGAGTGGACTTCGTAGTGCAAGGTGGGCTCGACGAGGACGAGCCGGTCCCTCCCCACCCGGCCGGCAAGGCTTGGGTGCTTCACGCAAGTCGCCAAGGCCAGGGACTCACCGTTGTCGATGTGTACCGCACGAAAGAGGGCGAGCCCTTCGTGGACCGCAGCGAGTGGTCACGTGCCGAAGCCGCCGTGCAGCTCGACCGGCAAATCAGCGACTTGTCGGCGAAGATCACGGCATGGGAGAGGTCCGGCGAGGTGGATGCCGCCGACCTCGAAGCGCAACGCAGCCGTTTGGCCGGTCTGAAGAACGATCGGCAGGCGCTCGATGCGCCCACCGCGTCAGCGGATGGCAACGCGCTGTTCGCTAGTTGGATTCCGCTCTCCAAGAGAGCGCCAAGGGATAAGCAGGTCGGCAAGTTGATGCGGGAGCATGACCAGGTCGTGAACGAAGCCAATCGGGTGGCGTTCGCCGACCTCGAGCCGCCGCCGCTTGGGCCCGACGACATTGCGTACGTGGGTTCGGCTGCCTGTGCTGGTTGCCACAGGACCGCCTCTTGGTGGTGGCGCAATCACGCGCATGGGGTCGCGTACCTCACGCTTCAGCAGCGCAACAAGGAGTACAACCTCGATTGCGTGGGCTGTCACGTCACCGGCTACGAGCAACCGGGTGGGTCGACGGTGACCCACAACCTGAACCGCGCGCTGGTCAACGTCGGGTGCGAGAGCTGTCATGGCCCGGGCGCGGCGCATGCGAAGGACCCGGAAAAGGTCGGTATTCTACGGGACACTCCGGAGTCGATGTGCCTCTTGTGCCACACCCCCGAGCACAGCGACCTTTTCGACTACGATGCCTACCGCAAGACGCTCGTGGTGCCTG
>QMMB01000358.1 GCA_003647035.1 Deltaproteobacteria bacterium
GTGCTTGACCAGGTACGCCTTCTCGGTGGCGAGCGTATCATTAAACATCCACACGATGTGGGCATCGAAGCGCCGCGTCACCCGCGGAAGGTTACCGGTCTTGACGATCATGTCGCCGCGGCTGGTGTCGATCTCGTCTTCGAGTCGGATCGCCACTGACTGGCCCGCGGAAGCTTCTTCGATCTCGCCATCGTAGGTGTCGATCGCTGCCACCTTGGACGATTTGCCCGAGGGTAGGGCTACGATCGCGTCACCTTTGGCGATCACGCCCGAGGACACTTCGGCCGCAAACCCGCGGTAGTCGAGGTCAGGCCGGATGACGTACTGAACCGGGTAACGGAAGTCGTCGAAGTTGCGGTCTGCGAAGACGGGAACGGTCTCGAGATACCCCAGCACGCTGGGTCCGTCGTACCAAGGCGTCTTGTCGCTGTCGCTCACGACGTTGTCACCGAGGAGCGCGCTAATCGGGAAGAACTGAATGTCTTGGAAACGCAGCGTCTTCCCGAACTCCGTGAAGTCGGCGCGGATCTCGTCGAAGACCTCTTGCGAAAAGTCCTTGAGGTCCATCTTGTTCACACACACCGCGAGATGCGGAATGCCGAGCAAAGACGCGATGTATGCGTGACGCCTCGATTGCTCGAGGACTCCGTGTCGCGCATCGATCAAAATCAACGCCACGTCGGCAGTCGACGCGCCCGTGACCATGTTGCGGGTGTACTGGATGTGGCCCGGGGTGTCCGCGATGATGAACTTCCGCTTATCGGTCGCGAAGTAGCGATAGGCGACGTCGATGGTGATTCCTTGCTCGCGCTCGGCCTTGAGGCCGTCCGTCAGAAGCGCCAGGTCCGGCTCGTCGCTCTGCGAAGCGGCCCGAACGGCGGCCATCTGGTCCTCGAACACCATGCCGGTGTCGTAGAGGATGCGTCCGATCAACGTGGACTTACCGTCGTCGACCGAGCCTACCGATACGAATCGGAGCAGCTCTTTCTTTTGGTACTTCGCGAGGTAAGCCTCGATGTCCTCGCGCATCAGATCTTTGTCGTCTGTCATGACGTTCCCTAGAAGAGCCCGGCGGTGGGCCTAGAAGTAGCCCTCGCGCTTTTTGACTTCCATCGACCCTTCTTCGTCGAAGTCGATGAGGCGCCCCTGCCTTTCCGAGAAGCGGTTCAGGAGCATTTCCTGGATGACTTTGGGGACGGTGTCTGCCTCGGATTCTACGGCGCCACTTAGGGGGTAGCAGCCGAGCGTCCGAAAGCGCACCTTCTTCATCTGCGGCTTCTCACCCGGCTCGAGGCGCATGCGATCGTCATCGACGAGGATCCACGTGCCGGAGCGTTCGACCACCGGTCGCTCTTTCGCGAAGTACAGCGGCACCACAGGGATGTCCTCGAGCCAAATGTAGAGCCAGACATCGAGCTCCGTCCAGTTGCTCAACGGGAACACACGGACGTTTTCGCCTTTCTTGATCTTCGCGTTGTAGAGGTTCCAGAGCTCGGGGCGCTGATTCTTCGGGTCCCACTGGTGGTGACTGTCGCGGAACGAAAAAATGCGCTCCTTGGCCCGCGACTTCTCTTCATCGCGGCGCGCTCCACCGAACGCGCAGTCGAATTCGTACTTGGTGAGCGCCTGCTTCAACCCGTCCGTCTTCATGATGGTGGTGTACTTGTTGCTGCCGAAATCGAAGGGGTTCATCCCCATGGCAACGCCTTCTTGGTTGATGTGCTTGATCAGCTCGCCTTCGAGATTTGCCTCGACCGTATCGCGGTAGCGATACATGTCCTGGAACTTCCAGGTCGTGTCGACGTGCAATAACGGAAAGGGCAGGGGACCCGGGGCGAACGCCTTTTCGGCTAGGCGAAGCATGACGGTGGAGTCTTTCCCGACCGAGTACATCATGACGGGATTGTCGAACTCGGCCGCGGCCTCGCGGATGATCTGGATACTCTCCGCTTCGAGTTGGCGGAGCTGGCTTTGCTTGCGCTCGCTTGGTTGCACCGGCGGTTCCTAGGGCAGTCGTCGTTGGGACGCCAGTCTATACGCGAGTTGCGCATGAGTTCAATGGCCAGGGGCTCTTCCGGAAAGCGACGCAGCCAAGCTCATGCTAAGAAAGAGTTGCAGAGCATGTCGGCTATCGTTTGGATGGATATGGAGATGTCGGGCCTCGAGCCCGAGACCGAGCGCATCTTGGAGGTTGCAGTTCTCGTCACCGACGGTGAGCTGAAGGTCGTCGCCGAAGGGCCGAACTTGGTCCTGCACCAGCCGGACGCGGTGCTCGAGGCGATGGACGAATGGAACACGAGCCATCACGGGCAGTCGGGTCTGACCAAACGCGTCCGTGAGTCGACCATCGATGAGGCCCAAGCGTCCGCAGCGCTGCTCGCTTTTCTCGCAGAGCACACTAAAAAAAGGAAGGCGCCGCTCGCCGGCAATTCGATTCATCAGGATCGGCGCTTCGTGGCTCGGTACCTACCCGAGGTGGAAGACTGGCTCCACTACCGTAACGTCGATGTCTCGACGATCAAGGAGCTCGCGCAACGGTGGTACCCGAAGCGGTACTCTGGTCGCCCGACGAAGAAGGGAAGCCATCGCGCGATGGACGACCTGCTCGAGTCGATCGAGGAGCTCAAGTACTACCGGAAGGCTTTGTTTCTTCCCACCGATTCATGAGGCTCGCTGTAGTTCTGCTGGTCGTGTGTATGGGCTGCGCCGGCGCGATCAAACCCGACACAGAGACCGCCGAGTCGATCGTTCGTAGCCAAACGGCCCCGCGGTCCGTGGTTGACGCAGCCTCAGGGAGATCCATCGAGCCAGAGGCGTTCTTCGCAATACTCCGCACGAAAACCGTCGTATATGTTGGCGAGCGTCACGACGACCCCGCCGACCATGGGGTGCAGTACGCGATCCTTCGCCAACTGCACCGTGACGATGCCTCCCTCGCGATCGGAATGGAGATGTTTCAAACCCCGTTTCAGGACCCGCTCACCAAATGGAGTGCCGGGCTGATCGACGAAACCGTCCTGCGCCGGGAAACCGAGTACGACGATCGTTGGGGCTTCGATTTCAGCATGTACCGGCCGATCCTCGAGTACGCGCGCAACCGCGGTATCGAGGTGGTTGCCCTCAACACGCCACGCGAGGTGGTCTACGCCGTGGCAAAGGACGGGCTTGATTCGCTGTCTGTGGAGCAAGCCTCCGGCCTGCCGGAGCTCGATCTCGCCAATGAGCAGCACCGCGCGCTCTTCGACTCGGAGTTCGACGCGGGAGAACACGCCGCTGGGGATGGCGTGGACCGGTACTACGAGGCACAGGTCGTATGGGACGAGACGATGGGCTCCCGAGTCGCCGAGACCCTCAGCCGACTGGACGGGCCTGCCAAGATGATCGTGTTCGCCGGTCGAGTGCACGTGAAGCGCGGACTAGGGATTCCCGACCGGGCGGCCATGCGGGGCGCGACCCCGTACGCCGTCGTGCTCCCGGTTACTGACAAAGAGCTCAAGGCCGAGCTCAAGCGGCCCCCCGGCGAGCGTTCCGCCGACTTTTTCTGGGCTTTGGGCCGTTGAATTCCTGCCTGTTTGCGCTCGGCGTCCGGCCAAACTAGAACACGTTTCAGTTTTGGCCTGCCCGGCGGGCCCGATGCGTTCGAGGCCTGGCGCTCGGAACACCCGAAAGGAAACTCGATGACCGATTGCTTCATCTACGATGCGGTGCGGACCCCGCGCGGCAAGGGACGAAAGAAGGACGGCGCCCTCGCCGACGCGCCGCCGCTTCGTATGGCCAAGGCCGTGCTTCAGGCGTTGCCGGAGCGCGGCGGCTTCGATAGCAAAGAGATCGAAGACGTGATCTTGGGTTGCGTCGAGCCAGTCGGGGAGCAAGGCGCCAACGTCGGTCGCATGGCCGCGATGATGTCGGGGTACGACGAGAGCGTTCCCGGCGTTCAGCTCAGCCGTTTTTGTGCGTCGGGCCTCGAGGCGGTGAACATCGGGGCGGCGAAGGTGAAGGCCGGCGATGTCGATCTGATCGTCGGCGGCGGGCTCGA
>QMMB01000359.1 GCA_003647035.1 Deltaproteobacteria bacterium
TCGATGAAGGTGGCGGTGTTGCGAAGGGTTTCGTCGGGATCACCGGCAACCACAACCCCCACCTTCGGAGCAACCGCCGCTTTGCCAGTGGCAGTGTCAGTGTCAGTGTCAGTGCCAGTGCCAGTGCCAGTGCCAGTGTCAGTGCCAGTGTCAGTGCCGGTGTCAGTGTCAGTGCCAGTGCCAGTGCCCGTGCCAGTGGCCGTGTCAGTGCCGGTGTCAGTGCCGGTGTCAGTGCCAGTGTCAGTGTCGGGGGCCTGCCCGAGCCCGGGGCTGGCCCACGTCAGCAGCAAGATAATTGGTACCCAGCGCCACATCCGCCGAACGATAGGCAACAGGCGGCATTCGCGCTAGCGTGCGGCGCGATTTACTCATGGGTGACGAGCCTCCATTCATGCACGGTGTCTGCGTCTGCCTTGGGTACGACGGGACCGACTTCCACGGCTGGCAGTCCCAGCCGGGGCTTCGGACCGTCCAGGGGATGCTCGAGGAAGCCATCGACGAGATGGGGATCGAGCACAGCCCGGTCCGTGGCTGCAGCCGGACCGACGCCGGAGTCCATGCGCTGGGGCAACTCGCCAGCTTTGCGGTGGAGATCGAGGTGCCAAGGGAAGGGTGGGTCAGCGGCCTCAACGCCCGGCTCCCAAAGGACATCGTGGTCCACGACGCGCAGCCCTGTTACCGCCGCTACAACCCGCGCTTTCACGCTGCCCACAAGCGCTACCGCTACCTGGTGCGCTGTGGCCGACAGCGGGACCCCATGATGCGCAAACAGGTGTGGCAGCTCGGGCCGAAGGGGGCCCGGCGTGATGTCGAGAATCGGAGCGACCGCGTCGAGGACTACCTCGATATCGAGGCGATGCAGGCAGCCGCCAAGCAGTTCCTCGGCACGCACGACTTTCGGGCCTTTCGTCAATCGGGAGACCAACGCGAGATCGTCGTCCGCGAAATGTACGAGGTCAAGGTGCTCCCGGCGTGGAACGGTCGAGCTGACCTGCTCGCGATCGAGGTCATCGGCAACTCGTTCATGAAGAACATGGTTCGAATCATGGCAGGGACTTTGGTGGAGGTGGGTCGAGGCCGTTTCGTGCCCGATGACATCCCCGGGATGCTGCGTGAGGACTCCGACCGCGCCGACGCGGGCCAAACCGCCCCGCCTCAGGGGCTGACGCTCATCGAAATCGAGCTCGCGCGCTTCGATGGCCCCGGCGACGCCTTCGATCGCGCCACGGCCGGCGAGCCCCCTCGTCGGAGCTAGCAGACGCTAGAACGTCAGGCCGAAGCCGCCGGTGAAGTAAAACTTGTCGCCGACCGGTGCGCGGTTGTTGGCGTCGGAGCCCGCCAGCTCGAAGAAGAAGAACGAGCTGTTGATGCCCCAGTCCTCGTCGAGTGCGTTGGCGCGCCGCTCGTTGATGAAGTTGAGCTCGAGCGCGATCTGGACTGCCCAACCGAAGCCGTGACTACGACCGCTGCTCTTCTCAGCCCCCACTGTCTCTTTAAAGAAGACGGTGTTGTATCCGACCTTGCCGGTGAAGACGAAGGGGACGGGGGTTTTGCGGGCGAGCGCGTCGATGCGCAGCACGGCCATGGCGTTCAGCGGGAAGAGACTGAATTTGGCGGCGTCGCCCGATGGATCGCAGAAAGTCGGCGTCGAGGTATCGCTGAGGCAGCCGGTGCCTTTGTAGCTGGCCCATCCTCCGGCCACACCGATCCCGATCGGCCCTAGGAAAGGAATCCGGTACAGGAAGAAATCGAATTCGCCTAGCAAAATGGGCCCGTTGCCAGACGGGTAGACTACGTCGAACGCCTCGCCCCCTGGATCGGGTCGGTAGGCCCCGATGCCAAACGAGAGCAAGAAGCCTTCTGGCGACCAACCCTCTTCGTTGCTCTCGCCAACCGACTGGGCGTGGGCATAGCTCGGCGCCAAACCCACGATCGCGGCCAGCACTAGCACCGAAGCGATGTGTTTCACCGGCGAAGCCTCCGCACGCAAACGATGGCAAAGAGGAACCCGAACAGCCACGCGCCTGAGCTAGGTTGTCCGTTGGCCAAAACCATCGGCGAGACCGAGCAACCCGAGCAGTATTCGTTCTCCGGGGTGCAGAACCCCTGGGTGGCTTCCGCTGTGACTGTGGTGACCTCGGAGAGCGGACCTTCGTTGCCGTCTCCAACGGTCACCGCGGCCATGTCGACGGCGGAGACGAACAAATTGGTGGACGCCCCAGTCGCCAGCCCTAGCGATGTTGCGGCGACACTGATGCTTTTCGCGTTCTGGCCAGCGGTGACGCCTGTGTCTGTCGCCCCGGCCGGGTCGGTGCCGTCGCTTTGGTAGAGCTTGTACTGAGCGATGGAGTTCGAGTCGGTCGGTGTGGTCCAAGAGATCGTGAAGGTCGAGCCCTTCTGTGTGGCAGAACTCGTAAGGGAGAGTTGTTCCGGGGGAGTCACATCGACCGTGAAACTGGCGATCCCATAGCCTTCTGGAAGGACGTCGTTGCCACCGGGATCTTCGTTGCGGAACGAATAGATTTCGTAGGGCTGCCCTTCGAGCGCCGTGTTGTCGCAGTCGACGACGCCCGTATTGACGAGCTCTTCTAGCAAGAGGTCGGTGACCGTCGCGTTGTCGCCGACGGTTCGAGGGTTGCTGCTGGCCATCGGCCGGCACAACTCCTGCAGGTCGGTGCGCTTGTCGTTTTCGTTGCAGTTGCCGTTCTGGACGCCGGCCCACATGTACACCTGGGTGACGCCGTCGCCATTCACCAGGGTCAGGTCGTAGACAGTGAACGCCGCGTCGGCGCACTGCGCCGCGTTGAAGTAGACGGTTGCCGCTGTGGACGTGGGGTCTTCCCCGTCGATCTTGGTGATGGCGTCGACCATCGTCCCTTGACCGAACGCAGCGGGCGCAAGCACGGGGAGCGTCATGACGAGGGTGGATAAGAATAAGAATTGGTTACGCATACCTCGATTTCCGTGCAATCCCCGGGCCAACCTTCGGTGGCCAAAAGCCGTGTGTTTTCGGGAGGGCGGCGGACAAACTGGCATGATGCGACTTCCTTCTACGCCAAGGCCTGACATTTCGTCACTTTAATAGAACCGTTTCGGCGATTTGGACGGCGTTGAGGGCTGCACCCTTTCGGAGGTTATCGGAGACGACCCACATCTGGATTCCACCGGGATTTCCGACGTCTTCACGGATGCGGCCGACGTAGACCGGGTCCTGGCCCGCGGCATCGATTGGCTGCGGGTAGATACCCTGGCTCAAATCGTCAACGACTTCGACGCCTTCTGCTTGGCTGAGGAGCTCGCGCGCGCGCGCTGCCGTGAGGGGTTGGTGGGTCTCCACCGTGATGGCCTCGCTATGCGCGGTGACCACCGGCACGCGGACCGCCGTCGGTGAGACAGCAATGGCAGGGTCCCCGAAAATCTTGCGAGTCTCGGACACCATTTTCAGCTCTTCTTCTTGGTAGCCCGTCTCGGGATCAGGCTTCCAATGCATCAGAAGATTACGGCTCAACTGTCCGGAAAGCTTGTCCTTGTCGACTTCGACGCCTCGGGCCGTTGCCTCTTCCTGTGCCTCGAAGGCCGCGACGGCCTTGGCGCCGGAACCGCTGATCGCCTGGTACGTTGCGACGACCACCCGCTTGAGGCGAGCCTCGTCGTGAAGGGGCTTGAGCGCGACGACCATCTGGATGGTCGAGCAGTTCGGGTTGGCGATGATGCCCTTGGGCCGGTCGGCCGCGGCCTCGGGGTTCACCTCGGGGACGATGAGCGGGACCTGGGGATCACTACGGAACGCCGACGAGTTATCGACCACGAGGGCGCCCTTGCTCGCGGCAATCGGCGCCCACTCGCGCGAGGTGGCGCCACCGGCCGAGAAGAGGGCCAGGTCGACGCCCTCGAAGACCTCGGGCGCGATTTCGACGACGGTGTGCTCGGCTCCATTGAACGTCACGGTCTTGCCGGCGCTCCGAGCTGACGCCACGGGCACCAGCTCAGCTACGGGAAAGGCGCGCTGCTCGAGCA
>QMMB01000360.1 GCA_003647035.1 Deltaproteobacteria bacterium
CCTCTACTCCCCGCCTCCTGCTCGCTCACGGCGCCGGCGCACCGATGGACTCTGCGTTCATGGACACGATGGCCGAGCTGGTGGCGGCCTCGGGGATCCAAGTCGTTCGCTTCGAGTTCGAGTACATGGCGAAGCGGCGCGAAGACGGGACGCGCCGGGGGCCGGACCGGGCGCCGAGGCTCCTCGCTCGCTTCACAAAGGTGCTCGCGCTCGTGGGCCCAGCCGACCAAGTCGTCATTGGCGGTAAGTCGATGGGGGGGCGCATCGCGTCGATGATCGCCGATGAGGTGGGCGCCGCCGGGGTCGTGTGCCTCGGGTATCCGTTTCACCCGCCCGGCAAACCGGAGCGGCTCCGCACCGCACACCTCGCAACGCTAAAGACTCCTACCCTGATCGTGCAAGGCACGCGGGACCGGCTCGGCACCGAGGAAGAGGTGGGCTCTTACTCGCTCTCGCCTTCGATCGAGCTCGCCTGGATGGGAGATGGTGACCACTCGTTCAAGCCGCGGAAGAAAAGCGGACGGACACTCGAACAGAATCTAGAAGCCGGCGCCGCAGCGGTGATCGGATTCATCCAGCGCCTCGTGTGAGGCGCACCATGTCTTCGAAGCTCGTCTCGGACGGTGGCCCCTCGGCAAACCAATACTGCTCCACACGGCCTCGGCTCACCGCGGCGAGCGTAGATGAGACGGTGCCGTAGACCGGCGTCTTGACGCAAATCGCCTGGAGGTAGCGGGCGACCTCCTGATCGAACGGCGCACCGGACGGAACCGGAGGCACCTCCGAAGGATCCGGGAGCGAGCCGTCCGCGAGGATTTCGACGAGCTGCGATTTGATCCGCGGCCAGGTGCCCGTGGGAACCGCCATGACGCGTTCACGCGCCTTGGCCGCCTTCGGAAACTCCGGGGAACCGAGGCGATCGCTGCAAAGCACGTGAGCGCCCTCGCCGAGCGGCTCGAGCTCGACCTCGCGCGCGTTCCGTCTCCCATAGGCAGCGCACACCTGGTCGCCGTCCCCGAAGATCAGATTGAACTCGTTGTAGGTGGCGGGGTCGAGCCGGCTCAGATACGATATCACACCCTCGAGCGAGCCCTTCCCCAACGCGTTGAGCACGAGTCCCCCGCGCGAGCGAAGCGAGTCGTCTCGCGTCCCAAACGTTCGCTGATTCGTGAGTCCGACGAAAAGCCCGTCGCCGGTGAGGCCGAACCACGTCCCGCCTCCCTGTTCGTCGCGACCGCCGACGATGAGGGGCTCCGAGCTGAGCACTGCTGGACCGGACGCGGCGCGGTCGTAAAACTCGTCGCGGTTCGACGCGATGATCGTCGAGCACCAGTCATCCATCCCGTGACGAACGATGATCGTGCACATCGCTCAAGCCCTCCTCTTCAGGATGGCGAGTCGCTCCGCGAGAAAGCTCCGAGCAGGATTGGCGCGTGAGCCGGTTCGCTTCTGCCACCCGCGCGCATCTTCGTCGTAGACGACGTCCCACTCAGGTGCGACGGCGGACGCGAGCTCGTGGGGCTCGAGAGTGCCTTTGAGTGGCTCGCCAGCCGCCCTGAACGCCGCGGGAATCACTGCGCGTCCAAGGGCACCAAAAGGGAACAGTCCTGCCACGCGGTAGGTCATGGCAAGCTCACTACCGGCGGCGGCGAGCATAGTCAGTTGTTCTAGCGTGTCGTGAATGGCAGCGAGCGGGAGATACATCGCGACACCTTCCCAGATCCAGAGACTTGGTGCGCCGGAGCGAAATCCCGCTCGTTCGAGCCCATCCGAAAACCGCTCGGTCTCGAAATCGACCGCCACGTAGCGAATATCGGTCGGCGGCGTTCTGCTCGCGATCCGCTCTTTCTTGTACTGCTGGGTCGAGGGGTGATCGACCTCGAACACGGTTGCTTGCTTCAGAGTCTCGAGCCGCCACGCCCGGGCGTCGAGCCCTGCGCCGAGAATGACGAGCTGGTCGATGCCCGATCGCAAGGCCGAGGCGAGGTGCGCATCGATCGCCATCGTCCTCAGTACCATGTGGTCAATGAGTCCGAAGGTCGTGATGCGCGCGGCGCTCCGGTACAGACTTGAAGCGCCACCGAGACGGCGCGGCGCTTCCGCGAGCCGCGCCAACAACGGAGGCAGTAGGTCGCGGGCGAGCGGGTCGATCTCCTGGTCGTCGACCCCGAGGCCGCGCGCAAACGAAACCAAGAGCGACGTGCCACTCGGCAAGCCAGCACGCATCCGTCAGCCCCAGGCCGAGATGAGGGCCGCGCCGTTTCCCTCGGCGAGAGTTCGTATGCTCGTCGCTTCGGCAGCAGGCCCTCGCTCGGTCTCCAGGTAGTGCTTCAACACCACAGCATCGGTGCCGTCCACGCCAACGCGCTTGGTTCGAACGGTCACACGCTCGCCGGGCAAGACGGCGCTACGAAAGATCACCTGTTCGGCCACGGGCTGAAGCAGCACCGGATCGATGCCCGACGCAATCATTCGCCTGCTCGTCGCTTCATCACACCAATCGATGTATGCGGGGTGATTGGCGTGTGCGAGCGGATCGGACCAGGTTTGCCACATGTGGAACGTGAAAGCGTCCTCTGCTCCGGGAAGTTCCTCGAACGAGGGCATCTTCACCGATGGCTCGACGTCAGTCTCGGGGAACGCAGCCGTAGCTTCGACCGAGCCCTGCTTGGGTTTGAGCGTGTCACCGTCGACGTGAACCCACTCTTGCGTTGCGGACGCGACCCGCTTCCCGCCGATTCGAACGCGCACCTCACGCGTGCAAAGCGTCCGGCGCCGGAACCGTGACACCCACGTTTGTGTGTCGAGCACCGCCCCATAGGACGTTTCGGCTTCATGCAGGACGGTCATCTTGTAGACGATGAAAGCGACCTTCTCCGCTCGAAAGCGCGACGGAGGCCAGCCGGAGTTGATCGAAGCAAGCGTTGCTACATCCTGGCACAGGCGCCAGACGTCTCCTGCCCGAGGGACCTCTCGCGACGTGAATGCGTTGCGAGGCAGGGTTAGGGGGAAATGCCAAACCTCGTTCGTCACCCGCTTCAGATAGCATTTCCGAAGGGTTGTGCGACCGGTCGGCTCAGCCGGCGGCGCGAGGGTGTCCTTGACGGCACCACTCGCTCCAAGAGCCAACGTAGAGCTGCGCGCCCGAGAGGCCGCATGCCTCCATCGCCAACAGGAGATGGCACGCAGTGACGCCCGAACCGCAGTAGCAAACCACTCGCTCAGAGGATACGCTGCCTAGGATAAGTGCGTACCGCTCCCGAAGCGTCGTGCACGACTCCAACACCCCGTCATTGTCGAGCTGCGACTGCCAGTAGAGGTTGTGCGCTCCCGGGATGTGCCCCCCTGCCGGATCGAGAGGCTCCCACTGCCCTGTAAAACGCTCGGGCGCACGCGCATCGATCACACGCCAACTCGGATCGGTGCGAACGCGTTCAACGAGCGCCGCGTTGACGACCGGCCAGCGATCGACCTTCCTCGGATACGAGCCCACGGGACTCGCGGACGCATCGCCACTTTCGGTGGGGACACCTGCGTCGCGCAACGCCTGCCAACCACCGTCAACGACTGCCAGAGGCTCGTGACCGATCGCACGGAGCATCCACCAGGCTCGAGCCGCGGCCATCCCGCCGCCCGCGCCGTCATACACGATGACAGGAGTCGCAGGCGAAATCCCCCAAGCGCCCAGGCGTGCAAGCCACACGTCGAGCGACGGAAGTGGGTGCCGGCCCCCGGACGCCGGATCCCCGACCTCCGACAGATCGGTCTCGAGGTCGACGTGGATGGCGCCTGAGACATGGGCGGTCTCGTACGCCCGAGTCGCATCGGGGCCGACCCTGGCGTCTAGAAAGACCGCTTCGCCCACCAAAGAGATCACCTCCACGGCCGTGATGAGAGGACTCGAAATCATTGGATTCTGCAAAGATAGCCCACAGCTGAAGTAAAGTGTCTAGTCACACTTGACACTCTTGATGAGCTTCGGCATTCTGCTCTACATGGAGGGAAGCCGTC
>QMMB01000361.1 GCA_003647035.1 Deltaproteobacteria bacterium
AGAAGGATCTGCTCTTCCGAGCCGTACTTCCGGTGAACTCTCTTCTCGACGGCCTTGCTCTCTTGCATGTCGCGAAGGATGCGCTTCATGTCTTTGAACTTGAGGCCACCCACGCGCGCCTCGGCTTCGCCAACCTCGCGCTCCGCGCGTTCGACGCGGCGGGTGTACCCCTTGATGCCGGCAACCACCCGGTCGACTTGCTTCCTAGTGAGGTTGAGCTCGCGCAAGAGAGAGACTCGATCGTCGAGATGCTTGTCGAGCTGCGCGGTATACTGCTTCTTGCCCCGGTCCGAGACCCGTCGCTTGCTCTCGATCTCGCTCTGCACCTTGGCCATCGCCGACTCGATGCGCTTGACCTTGTCGAAGAGCTTGAGGGCGCGGACCTTGGCGGCCTCGAAATCGACCTCTTCCTCTTTGTCGAGGTCGCGAACGACGTCTTTGACGCGCAGTTTGCCTTTTCGGAGGCTCTCGCCGATTTCCAGAATCTCGGAGACCCCGATGAGCGAGTTCAAAATCACGTTGAAAATGAGGTCTTCACCCTCTTCGATGCGCTTGGCGATTTCCACCTCACCCTCGCGGGTAAGGAGGGAAACGGACCCCATCTTTCGGAGGTACATGCGCACCGGGTCGTTCGACTTCTGCGCGTAGCTGTCGTCCGCGGGTGGAGGGATCGTGGCGGAGCGCCGGACCGAGCTTCGCGTCGCGGCAACAGGAGCCTCGCTCGTTCGGCTTTGGCCTTCAGGCGCACCGTCGACGACGTCGATGTCTTCGCTCTTGAGCCACAGCATCAGGTCATCGATTTGATCGGACGTGACCATGTCCGGCGGCAGCGCTTCGTTGAGCTCGTCGTATGTCAGGTGACCTTGCATGCGGCCGCGTTCGAGGAGCAGCTGCACCTCTTTGCGTTCGCGGCCCTTGATCTTGGGCACCACGCGCGAGACGGGTTCGGCTTTGAACTTCGTTCCCGTCGACTGGTCACGCACTGAGCTCTTGGTCGCCATCTTTACCTCTGCCTCATGTTCGATTTGAGCTTGTGTGCGCTGCGGGTCAGCTCCACGAACTCTCGAGTGAGCCCCGCTGCCAACGCGTCGTCGCCGACTCGCCGCGCTTCAACGATGCGTTGTTGCAAACGGGGCAGCTCATGTTCGATGTTTTTCTGTTCAAGCATCGGAACGCCTTCGTCAAGAATTTGGCGCGCCTCTTCGAGGTCGTGTTCCTGCACAGCCAACTTGGCCTCCAACCACGGCCTGAGTTGACTGTCGTTCAATTCGTCGAGCAACGCCGTAACGTCGAGCGATCCCTGCCTATCCACCATCCGCAAGATAGAATCAAAGATGGCGCGAAGATCAGGGCTCGTCAAAAGCTTCGGCAGCTTCCGCGCGCCTTCGTCGTGGATTAGCGTTGGCTGGTCGATCAGTAGTGAAATCAACTTCGACTGTAACTCCGACACTGGTGTTGCAATCGGCTGCCGCACTGCGTCACGAGGGGGCGCGGGGCGATCGCTTCGGCGACCCAACCCCCGACGCAACTCGCGACGCACTAATCCCACGTCTGTGATCCCGAATTTGCGCGCAACGCGTTCTACGTAGAGGCCTCGTTCGATCGGGCTTTCGACCTTGGCAAGAATCGGACCAAGATTTCCGATCGCATCGGCCTTCGCGTGTGGGTTTGGCTCTACGGACGCCGCAGGATCGTCAATGAAATATTCGAGTATGGTGGGCGCGCGCACCATGCGAGTGCGCAAAGACTCCGCGCCCTGCTCTCTCAGGAAGCTGTCCGGGTCGGCGCCCTGCGGCAGCGACACGACATGCGCAGAGAGTCCTAGTTTGTTCACCGTCGTGTACGCCTCGCGAACCGCTTTGCGGCCGGCCTTGTCGCCGTCGAAGAGCAGCACGACCTTCTGCGCGAAGCGCTTGATCAACCTCGCGTGAGCCTCCGTAAACGCGGTGCCCATGGGAGCAACCGCATTTTGAAACCCAGCCTGGTGAAGCGCGACCAGGTCGAAGTTGCCTTCACACAAGACGGTGGCGTCCTCGCGCCGAATCTCGACGCGACCTTCGTGCAACCCGTAGAGCACCTCTCCTTTGTGGTAGAGCGGATTCTCGGGACTGTTGAGGTATTTCGCCGGCGGTTCCTTCTGCTCTTCCATCGATGGCGCGGGCGACAACGCGCGGCCGCTGAACGCAACGACCCTGCCGT
Organism: Deltaproteobacteria bacterium; assembly: GCA_003647035.1. GTDB lineage: Bacteria > Myxococcota_A > Polyangia > Polyangiales > Houyiibacteriaceae > SG8-38. The sequence goes on from QMMB01000361.1 coordinate 2,200, forward strand.
GCACGTCAGCAATCGGGAACATCAACCGATGACGGAATCGATCGTAGTGACCGCGGCCCGAGCGGCGCGGAACGATGAGCCCCACCGCTTCGGCGTCTTCGGGCGACGCGCCAGTTCGATCTAGGAAGTGCGCGAGCGACTCCCACCCGTGAGGCGCATAGCCGAGGCGAAACTTGCGCGCGGACTCTTCAGAGATGCCGCGGTCGAGAAATTCGTTGCGAGCAATGCCGCCGTCCGGGTGCTCGTAAAGCTGTTCGCAGTAGAAGCTGGTGGCCTTCTCGACCAAATCCGCAAGGCGGTCTGACTGCTTTTTGTTGCGTTGGAACTCGGCCTCGCGCTGTGCGTCGTACACGGGCAACTGCACGCCGGTTTGCTCGGCGAGGTCGCGAGCGATCTCGGGAAAAGTCTTGCCCTCGACGTGCATCAAGAACGAGAAGACGTCGCCCGACGCCTTGCACCCGAAGCAGTGGTAAAAGCCGCGATTCGGGTGCACGTAAAAGGACGGGGTCTTTTCGTTGTGAAACGGGCAAAGACCCCGGAGGCTGTTGCCGGACTTCTTGAGCACGACGTAGTTGCCGATGAGATCTGCAATGGGGGCGCGGTCGCGGATCTCAGCAATCTTGTCTTCAGAAATCACCGCTGCGTCTCACCCGTGCTCGCCGTCCCTGTGAAGTGAGCGAAGTGTAGACTTCACCTGCTTCTTGGCAAGCGCCGCCTGCCGCTGTAGTTGTGGCGCGATGGCTCCCACGCGCCCTTCGCTGCAACAGATTCTCCGGGTGTACGCGCTGGTGTGTGTGGTTGTCTTCGCGGTGACCCGACTCGAATCGCTCGCCATCGTGGGGCCATACATCCATCTTGCGGTCGCAGCTGTCTTTCTACTGACGGCGATCCGGCTCACGCGTGGCGATGCTGCGCACTACGGCGTAGCCCTGGGTGGGCTGCTGGAACCTGCCGACGACGTTCGGCCCGTAGGCCCGCTCGGACTCTTCGACCTCGGCCGCGCGATTCGAAAGGCGCTTCCGTCGGCGGTTAGAGAGCTCGGCGTAGCGATCGGAATCGGGGCGGTCGTGTTTCCCCTTTACGCCCTCGGCTTCTACTGGTGGAACGAGCCGACGGGAAACTTCTTGCTGGCATTGCCTCCCAATATCGCGAGCTTTGTCTTGGCGCAGCTCGTCGTCATCGCGCTGACTGAAGAAGCGTTCTTTCGTGGCTACTTGCAGACCGCGCTGAGCGATCTCACCAAGAGGCGGCGGCGTGTGTTCGGAGTGGATCTGGCGCTAGGCGCGTGGGTGCTCCAGGCCGCCCTGTTCGCTGGGGTTCATTTCATGGTCGAACCCCACCCGGCCCGTCTCGCGGTCTTTTTCCCAGCCCTTCTATTCGGATGGACCCGAGCGTGGCGTGGGGGGATCGGCGCCGCACTCACGCTGCACGCGATGAGCAATCTTTATTCCGAGATTCTGGCCCGGAGTTGGCTATAACGCAGTCATGCAGGCCACTCCGCCCGCTCCCACCATTCTCGCGGAAACCGTTCGTCGTGCGCTCTCCGAAGACATCGACCGCGGCGACATCACCACCGAAGCGTGCGTCGAGCCTACCGCGGTTGCCGTCGCGACCCTGAACGCCCGTGAACGCGTCGTCGTGTGTGGGCTGCCGGTTCTCGAAGAGGTGTTCGCGCAGATCGACCTCATGGTCGATGTCGACGTCCATGTGCAAGATGGTGACATCGTCGAGGCAGGAGCCTCCGTCGCAGCGCTCTCCGGGCCGGCAACGTCAATTCTGCTCGGCGAGCGGGTCGCGCTCCAT
>QMMB01000362.1 GCA_003647035.1 Deltaproteobacteria bacterium
CCATTGGCCTCGTGATGCCTGAGCTCAAGGGCAAGCTCGATGGGACCGCGATTCGCGTCCCGACTCCGAATGTGTCGCTTACCTGCCTCACCGCCCAGGTAGGCCGCAACACCGACCGCGACGAGGTGAATCGCGCTCTCAAGGAAGCGGCCGAAGGTCCGCTTCGGGGCGTGTTCTACTTCGAGGAGAGGCCGTTGGTTTCGAGCGACTTCATGGGGAACCCGCATTCATCGATCTGCGACGCGGCGCAAACCCAGGTGGTCGGCGGCGACCTCGTCGAGGTGCAGAGCTGGTACGACAACGAGTGGGGCTTCTCGAATCGTATGGTCGACCTCACACGGATCGTGTCGAGCGCGGATTGAACTCGTGTCCCAGCCGATTCGTTCGATCGAGGACCTGAGCCTCGAAAGCGTCACCACGTTCATTCGCGTCGACTTCAACGTTCCGTTGAAGGACGGCGAGGTCACCGACGACACCCGGATTCGTGCAGCCCTCCCGACGATCCGTTATGCGATCGAACGAGGCGCCCGCGTCGTGCTCGCGTCGCATCTCGGTCGGCCCAAGGGCAAAGTGGTGCCCGAGCTTTCGCTCGAGCCTATCGCCGTCCGGCTTGCCGAGCTTCTCGAAGACGGTGAAGTGCGCCTCACCGACGACTGTATCGGAGACGGCGCGCGTAAAGTCGTGCAGGATCTTCGCGACGGCCAGGTCGCGCTGTTGGAGAACCTCCGCTTCCACGCCGCCGAAACTGACAACGACGTCGACTTTGCACGCGAGCTTGGCGGTTCTTGCGCCGCCTACGTGAACGACGCTTTCGGTGCGGCACACCGGGCCCACGCATCGGTGAGCGCCCTGCCCCGCCTCATGGAGGAGCGTGCGGCCGGCCTTCTGATGCAGCGAGAGCTCGAGGTGCTCGACAAGCTCCGCACGGACGCCCCGCGCCCCTATGTTGCGATCCTCGGTGGGGCAAAAGTCAGCGACAAGATCAGCGTGATGGAAGCCTTGCTCGGCAAAATCGATGCGTTGCTGGTCGGCGGCGCGATGGCGAATACCTTCTTGGCCGCCCGCGGCTTCGATGTGGGGAAGAGCCTTTGTGAGAACGACAAGCTCGCGCTCGCCCGAAGCCTGATGGCGGCCGCCGAGGAGAGCCAAGTGGATCTCCTGCTTCCGATCGACGTTCGGGTGGGCGAGTCGGTGAACTCCGGGGAGGCCCTGGTGACCGGGGTCGATGGGATCCCCGTCGATGCCATGGCGCTCGACATCGGGCCGGCGACGGAGAGGCTGTATCGGGACCGTCTGCGTCGCGCCATGTCGGTGTTCTGGAACGGGCCCATGGGGCTGTTCGAGAACCCAGCGTTCGCGGAGGGCACCCTGGCGGTGGCGCGCGCTGCGGCCGATTGCCCTGGGTTCAGTGTGGTTGGCGGTGGCGATAGCGTGGCCGCCGTGCAACAGGCCAACCTCGCAAGCCGCTTCGACCACGTGTCCACTGGCGGCGGGGCGTCGTTGGAGTATCTAGAGGGCCGCCCTCTCCCGGGCGTGGAAGCCCTCGAGCCATGAGCACCCGAACACCGCTGATCGCCGGCAACTGGAAGTTGCACAACACCGTCGCCGAATCTCGGGCCCTGGCGGGCGCGATCGCTGCGCATGTGCGCGACGGCTCGGGTTGCGATGTCGTTCTGGGTCCAGTCGCCACGTCACTGACCGCGGTCAAGCAGGCCCTCGACGGTTCGGCGGTGGGGCTCTCCGCCCAGAACACCCATTGGGAAGATTCGGGCGCCTGGACCGGCGAGCTCAGCCCCGCGCTCTTGCTCGACGCCGGGTGCGGTTACTGCTTCATCGGTCACTCGGAGCGGCGTCAGTTCTTCGGTGAAACCGATGCGGGGGTGCGCAAGAAGGTCGCCGCCCTGCTGGCACACGAGATTGTGCCGATCCTGTGCGTTGGCGAGAGCCTAGAGCAGCGGGAGGCGGGGCAAACGCTCGATGTCGTGTTGGGCCAAGTCGAAGCGGCCACCGAGGGCCTCGACGCCGGTGCGTTGGCACCGTTGGTCGTCGCCTACGAGCCGATTTGGGCCATTGGCACGGGCCGCACCGCGAAGGCCGAGGATGCACAGGATGTACACGGCGCGATTCGCGGGCATCTGTCAGAGCTCAAAGGCAAATCCTGGGCGGATTCGGTCCGCCTTCTGTATGGTGGGAGCGTCAAGCCCAACAACGCGGATGAGCTGCTCTCGCAGCCCGACGTGGATGGCGCGCTCGTCGGTGGCGCGTCGTTGTCTGCCGACAACTTCATTCCGATTATCGATGCCGGTGTTCGCCGGGCGGAGAGCTGAGTTCATGTATACCTTTATTTCAATCGTCTATGTCTTCGTGTGTTTGTTCCTCATTCTCGTCGTGCTCTTGCAGTCGGGGAAAGGTGGAGGGCTTGGGTCTGCCTTTGGTGGCGGCGGCACGGGCCAACAGATTTTTGGCGGCGCTGGCGCAGGCAATCTCCTCACCCGGCTGACCGCGGGGTTCGCCTTCGCATTCATGGCGCTTTCGGTGTGGCTTGCGTTCCTTTCGTCTTCCGGCGAACAGGCGCTCGACCGCGCGGTGCGTCAGCAAACAGCCGCGCAGGAAGCGGCCGAAGAGGCGGAGGCCGAAGAGGCTGAGGCTGCGGCGGCGGATGCCGAGGAAGCTGCCGCTGCGGAAGCCGAAGCGCCGATCGACGGCGAGGAGCCCAGCGAGGCCCCGACACCTGAAGGCGAGTAGCGCCCTAGCGCCGAAACGCGGCGCCGGGGCCGGCGACGCCGAGGGCCAGTAAGAGAGGGCCTCAGTGTTGGGGTCGGCTAGTGCCGTGCACCGGGTGAATCCGCAGGTATCGGCCCAAGTGCTTTGCCCCGAAGTAAAACGGCGCGGTGTCGAGCAACGCGACCGTGAGCTTGAAGCTGTAACCGGCCGCGATGAAAGTCAGGAGTTGCGGCCATAGGGGCTCGCCTGCATCGATGGGAATGGCCTTGGCGAGGAAGTGCGTGATCAGGATCACCGAGGTCGTATCGACCAGCTGACTGACCAGCGTGGAGCCGTTGTTGCGCAGCCAGAGGTGGCGGCCGTTGGTGAGCCGTTTCCAAAAATGGAAGAGCTGCACATCGACAAATTGAGCCGTGAGATATGCAATCATAGAGGCGGTCACCGCGCTGAACGCTAGGCGACGCACTTCGAAGAAAACGCCCGACTCAGGTTGCCCGACCGGCTCGAAGCCGGGCAGCGCGCCGCCGACCCACAAGATCAGCATGACCCAGAGATTCAGGCCGAGGCCCATCCACACGACCTGGTTGGCACGGCGGCGGCCGTAGAGCTCCGAGATGAAGTCGGTGCAAAGGAACGTGATCGGATACGGCAAGACGCCGACCGCCAAAGGCATGGGCACGGTGAGGCTGGTCCCGGGCAATTGAAAGCTCAGGTCGATGAAGCGGGTCACGCCCAGGATGTTGAGCATCGCGAGCGTTCCGAGGAACAGCCCCGACAGGACCAGGAACACGAGCTGGCGCCGCTCCTGCACCGTCCTTTCGTCGAGCCGGGGCAGGCCTTCGAAGTCGTACTGCTCCGAGGGGAGAAGCCCGGTTTCGCCGGTGCTCACGCGCGGGCCTTCTGCCGCAGTGCCTTCCCCTCGATCCCTCGCCAAGCCTGATGTTCCTGCCCCGCCTGTTTGGAATCGCCGAGCTCTTCATAGAGGCCGGGAAGCGACATGGACACAGGCCGCACACCGATCGCCGCTTCCCAAGCGACCCGAAACTCGTCCAAATCCTGCGAGCGCTGAACGATAACCTTCCCGCGAGCCAGAGGCGCCGACCCTGGCGCTGACACTGGCGCTGACACTGGCGCTGTCCCCCCCTCCCCGTGTTCGTGCGGCTCACCCGCCTCACACGCCGCACAGTGGTGCTCTACGCGCTCCTCCTGCACGAACACACGCGTCCCCCCGGGAAGAGCAGCCTCGAGCCCCTCGAGTGC
>QMMB01000363.1 GCA_003647035.1 Deltaproteobacteria bacterium
CCGTATCGGTCGACCTACAGGCCGTAGCGAAGTAGTTCGGCTATGAGAGCCCGGCGCGCTCCAGCAAGGGATCGAGCTTCGGGCCCCGGCCCATGAAATCTTGGTAGAGCTTGTCCGGCTCTTGGCTGTTGCCCTTCGATAGAATCGTCTCCCGAAACGCGCGCCCGACCTCGGGATTGGTGATGCCTTCCTTCTTGAAGCGGGTGAAGGCGTCGGCGTCGAGCACTTCCGCCCACTTGTAGCTGTAGTACCCGGCCGCGTATCCCACCGGGTGCGCGAAGATGTGCCCGAAGCCCGCGAGCATCGCGTAGTCCTCAGGGAGCGTGGTCGCGGAATGTCCCTGCAGAACGTCCCGCGCGTAGGCCATCGCGTCGCCGTCTCGCGCCGGGTCGTAACTCTGGTGAAGCGCCAAATCGACAGCTGCAAACCCCAACTGCCTCATCTGTGCGTTGGCCCCGCGGTAGGTTCGTGCGCGCACCATTTTCTCGTAGAGCTCGTCGGGAACTCGTTCGTTGGTCTCGTAGTGCGCGGCAAATAAGTCGAGCCCGCTCCGCTCCCAACACCAGTTCTCCATGATCTGAGAGGGTAGTTCGACGAAATCCCACGCGACGTTGGTTCCCGCGAGGCCTCGAACGCTCACCTTGCTGAAGCAGTGATGGAGGAGGTGTCCGAACTCGTGAAAAAGCGTTTCGACTTCGCGATGCGTCAGTAGTGCCGGCTTGCCACCCACGGGCGGGTTGACATTCGCACAGAACAGGCCGAGGTGCGGCAGCGGTTGCTCTTCGTGATAGGCCGCGCTGATCAGCGAGTTCATCCAGGCCCCGCCCCGTTTATTTTCACGTGGGAACAGATCGACGTAGAACGCGGCGATCATCGTGCCGTCCCGACTCCGGATAGCATACGACTTGACCTCCGGGTCCCATACGGCTGCGTCTCGCTCTACGATTTCAATCTCGTAGAGTGCCTGGGCGGTAGCGAAGAGCCCATCGAGCACGCCGCCGAGGGGGAAATAGGGCCGCAGCTCTTCCTCGTTGAAGTCGTACTTGGCTTGGCGTTGCTTCTCCGAGTAGTAGGCCACGTCCCACGGCTCGAGCGCCCGGGACGAGTCGCCTTCGATCTCGAGTCGGTAGGCCTGGAGCTCGCGGTTCTCGCGTTCGAAGGCGCCCTTGCTCCGCTCGCGCAGGTCGTCGATGAACGCCTTTGCCCTCGTCCCGACCTTCGCCATTCGATCTTCGGTCACGAGATCGGAGAAATCCTGGTAGCCGAGGAGCTTCGCCTTGGCTCCACGCAGTTCGAGGACGCGTCCGATGATCGGCCGGTTGTCGCGCGCGCCCGAGACGGCCCGAGTGTTGTACGCCCTCCACACCTGTTCGCGGATGCCGGCGTCGTCCAAATACGTTAGCACCGGAATCATGCTCGGTGCGTGTAAGGTGAAGCGCCAGCCCTCCGCGCCTTTCGCGGCCGCATTCTCTGCCGCGGCTTGCTTCGCGCTCTCCGGCAACCCAGCGATCTTGCTTTCGTCCGTGATGAGCAGCTCGAACGCGTTCGTTTCGTCCAGCACGTTTTGCGAGAACTCCGTCGTGAGCTTCGTGAGCTCGATCTCGATCGCCTGGAGCTTGTCCTTGTCCTCAGGACTGAGCTCCGCACCGTGGCGTCGGAAGTCGTCCAAGGTCTTGTCCAAGAAGCGCTTTTCGGTTGGAGGCAGCGCCCGCGCGTCGTCGGTCTCCGCGAACGTGCGCATCGCCCGATAGAGCCCATCGTTCATCGCCAGCTCCGACCAGAATGCGCTCACTCGCGGGCGCGTCGCGTTGTAGGCTGCGCGCAACGCCTCTGTCGTGGCGACGCTCTCGAGGTGATCGACCACCGACATGGCCCGCTCGAGCTGCTCGGTCGCTTCCTCGAGTGCACCGAGCGTATTGGCGTACGTCCGAGGAGCTTCGCTTTCGGCAATCGCATCGACCGCGGCCTGCGCCTTGGCCAGCAGTGCGTCGACTGCGGGTTGCACGTGGACAGCCTCGACCTCGTCGAAGGGAATCTCGAATCCGAGTTGCATCAACGGGTTACGCATCGCCGAAGCGTAGCAGCAGGACCGGGTTTGCGTGGCTCCCTACCAAATGGTAGAGCGCAGGGTCGGGCGGCAGGCCCTCCACTGCACCGACGACTCGGGAGAATCGCTCATGGCCGTACCTTCGCGCTACATCCTCCATCAGGGGCCAATGCTCGGTGCGCTTGCTCGCGCTGCGTTCGTCGCTGCCAAGAGCGCCTCCGGGCAGGCGAACGGAAAGCCCGCCCAGATCCCCGGTCCGATCGTTTCCGCGAGGATTCCGGCGCGACCGACCGACCTCGTTCGTGACTACATCCGCCACGTGGGCGGCGACCCGGCCTGGTATCGAGCGGAGGTCCCGGCGCACTTGTTCCCGCAGTGGGTCTTTCCGCTCCAGGCTCGTGGAATCGAGGGCCTCCAGTACCCGCTCCAGCGCGTTCTCACCGGCGGGGGCCGGAGCCAGGTGACCGCACGGCTACCGCTCGGCGAGCACTACGAGCTCAAGGTGCAGCTCCTCGATATCGACGACAACGGGCGCCGTGCGGTGATCCACCAGCGCGCGATCACGTCCACCTCGACGCATCCCGAGGCGATCGTCGCGGACGTTTACGGCATCGTCCCCCTCGGCGGCGGCGACAAATCAGCCAAGCGCAAAGACGACCGACCGCGCGTTCCCGTCATGGCCAGAGAGCTCGCGAGATGGAAGCTCGGGACGCACGTTGGGCTTGAGTTCGCAAAACTCACCGGTGACTTCAATCCGATTCATTGGATTCCGCCTGCGGCCCGCGCCTCCGGTTTTCGCAATGTCATCAATCACGGGTTCTCCACGATGGCCCGCGCCATCGAAGGGTTGAACCGTTCGCTCTTCTCCGGCGAAGTCGGTCGGCTTGAAGCGATCGACGTGAAGTTCACGAGGCCGCTCGTGCTTCCTGCCAAAGTCGGCCTCTACATCGACGACGACAGCGTCTTCGTGGGCGACGCGCCCGGCGGCCCTGCGTATCTAGTTGGAACCTATTCAGTGAGGAGCTGAGCCCGCATGTCTGATCTTTTGCTCGAAAATCAAAACGCACGAAAGCTGATCAAGACCCTTGGTCTGCCGATTCCAGTGCCAGAGAGGCTGGCGCGCGCGAAGGGCCCGTACGAAGAGCGGCCACTCGACGACAAGGCGGTGCTCGTCTGCGGAACCGGCACGCTGTCGGCCGTGCTGGCCGAGATCCTCACCAAAGCCGGGGCGAACCCCTGGGTCGTCGGCGAATCGGACGCAGTTCTCGAGCCGTACAACGGGCCGGGGGAGGCCTGGGCGAGGGCTCCGCGCCGTATCGGGCCGGGCGAGGCGCCCGAGGGTGAGCGAATCGACGCCATCGTCTTCGACGGTACGGGTCTCGAATCGCCAGACGACCTTCGCCAACTCTACGACTGCATCCATCCTTGGATTCGCCGTCTCAATCGATCGGGACGTGTGGTGATCATCGGACGTCCGGCTTCGGAGGCCAAGAAGCCGGCTCGCGCGGCAACCCGTGCAGGCCTCGAAGGATTTACCCGTAGTCTCGCCAAAGAAATCGGAGCGAACGGATCGGTCGCGAACAGCGTGTTCGTCGAAGATGGCGCAGAGCGTCGTCTCGGCTCCGTCCTTCGCTTCCTTCTGTCCCCCCGCTCCGCATTCATCAGCTGTCAGCCGTTTCATGTCACCAACCTCGCCAAGGGCGATGAAGCCCCCGACACCCACGTGCTTGGAGGCAAGGTCGCATTGGTAACGGGTGCCGCGCGCGGCATCGGCGAAGCCACAGCGGAGCTTCTCGCTGCGGAGGGTGCGCACGTGGTGTGCTTGGATCGCCCTGCAGACGACGCCCCCTGCAGCAAGGTTGCGCAGCGCATCGGCGGCTCGACGCTCCTCGTCGACATCACCGACGAGAATGCGCCTAAAA
>QMMB01000364.1 GCA_003647035.1 Deltaproteobacteria bacterium
CAATCAGAGCGCTGATGCGATGCTCGACGATCTCGTTCATCCGCGCGGCCCCGTCGCCATCCATGACCGTGGCTACGATGTTATCGGCGTTGAGCACGCGCGTGGCGACCGTCCTGCCGAACGCTTCGGCCACCTCGTTCTGACGTTTGTGAAACAAGCCTTGCACCGTCATGGGCCCGATCTTCAGCGGCTCGCGCGGGAAGAACACCAGCTTGAGTGCGATCCAGTTCGTCAGATATCCGACCAAGAACCCGGCCGCGGGAAGGATCCAAGGCGCCGGGTAGAGAACCCAGATGAGCATCTGGAACACGCCAAACAGAAAGCCGAAGTAGAGGCCTGACCGCTCGATGAACTTGAACTCCCGGCGGCCGACTTCGTAGAACATCTCACCCATGAGCGATTTGTGGCGCTCCATCGCCTCGAGAACCGTTTGCTCGATGTCCATGATGGCGTCGATGTCGTCGGCCATGTCCATCGCGATTGCGCGCGAGACCCCGATGACTTCGGTCCGGACATGTTCGCGGACTTTGTTCTGCATGAACTCGCCCGCGTTGTCCCACATCGCCTTGGCGTGCTTATTGGCGACCTCGTCGATCACTTGTTCGGTTACATCGTCGATGACGATACCGAGCTTCCCGGCAAACGACTCGGCGCTGAAGGTTTGGTCGAAGAGCTGTCGCAGGGACAGGAGCTTCCCAGTGATCAGGGCGTTCGAGACCTTGGCGAGACGCAGCGCGTTGGCGGGGATTACCCCTTGCCAGCCGAGACATGGCGGGATGCCGATGAACTCGACCGGATGGAACATCATCTTGATGGCGACGACGTTCGTGAACCAGCCGACCAGCGCGCTGATCAGGGGGATCAGAAGGACGATCCAGTTGTCTTGAATGCGGGTCAGCAGTTCCATCAACATCGGTGCTCGGGCGAAGCTTTTACGGCGAGTAGAGGTGCATCCAGTACAGCAACAGCGTGATCGTCTTGGCGTCCTCGATGTGTCCGTCCTTCAGCATGTCTCGGACCTGCCATTGCGGAATCGGGAAGACTTCGATCTCTTCGTCGTGGTCGAGTGCCTGCGAAGTCTGCTCGAGGTCGGTGGCCAGATAGCCGTACATGCGCTCGTTGAGGATGCCCGGAGACGCGAAGAACTCGGTGAGCGGTACAATCGATCCCGCGCGATAGCCGGTTTCTTCCTCGACTTCTCGCGCAGCGCATGCCTCCGGGGCTTCACCGGCGTCGAGTGTTCCGGCTGGAAGCTCCCACAAGACCTTGCCCACCGTTCGGCGCACGTTGCGAATCAGGACCACCCGGCCGTCGTCCAGCAATGGCAAGATCACCGCTGCGCCCGGGTGCTCGATCACGTCGCGGACGATCTCTGCGCCGTCCGGGCCGTCGAATCTCAAGCGCACGACCCGGAACAGAGGAGTGGTCAGGAGCAGCTCGCGCGATTTCATGGTGCGCATCATGGACGACTCTTGTCGGGGTTTCACGTCAATTTGACTCGATCGGGCCGGATCGCCATTGTGGGGGCGTGCGGCTCGGGAAACTATGGGGCTCGCCGCTGGCGATCGTGCTGGTTGGGGTAGCGGTGGCGAGCCTTTGGACGCTTGGCTACGGCGCATCTACGAGCTCCGCCGACGCGTCGCCCACGACTCCCGCCGCGATCGATGAAAGCGGGGTGCTGGCAGCCGTTCGTTCTAGGCAGCGTATGGGGCCCAAGCTTCTACGGCCGCCGCCCAACGACGTGCTCGGGCTCGACATCGCGATCGAAGACCGGGATGGCACGTCGATGGCGGTGCTGCATCGAGCCTTGGCGCGTGCGGCAGCGGGCGAAGGACAGGCCCGGTTGGCTTTCTATGGTGCGTCGCACGTCGCGGGCGACATCTTCACCGGCTACATTCGGCGCGAGCTCCAGGCGCGCTTCGGCGACGCCGGTCACGGCTTTCTCGTGCCGGTGCATCCCTGGCGCACGTATCGGCACCGCGACATCAATATCGAGAGCGACGGCAAGCAATGGGAAACGCAGCGCATTCGCGTTGGCGACTCCGAGGTGGAGCGCGTCGGTCTCGCGGGTATCGCGATGATGAGCAAGCGGCCAGGGTCCTTTGGCGCCGTATACACCGCGCAGGAAGGCGACTACGGCCGAACCGCAGGGTTCTTCGAGTTGTACTATCTCAAGCACCCGCGCGGCGGTGACATGGACGTGTTGATCGACGGCCGGAAGGCGCGCCGAATTTCCACGCGCGCCTCCAAGATCTCGACCGGCTACGCCACCTTTCGTCTACCGGACGCTCCACACCGATTCGAGATCCGCACGTTGAGTAAACGGCCCGTGTGGGTGTTTGGCCTCGCGGTCGAACGCGACCGGCCAGGCGTCGTCGTCGATACGCTCGGCATCAACGGATCGCGTGTCCGGTACCAGCTTCTGTGGGACGACGAGGTGTACCGCGAGCATCTTCGCCGGCGGAAGCCCGACCTGGTCGTCCTGGCCTACGGGACCAACGAGAGCGGCGACGAGTCACCCATCGAAGACTACGAGCGCGATCTTCGCGCCGTCGTCGAGCGTCTCCGCGACACGGTACCCGAAGCCTCGTGTCTACTGATCGGCCCGTCGGATCGGCCGATGCAAGTCGAAGAGCGCGTGTTCGAAGATCGGGCTCGAACCGCGCGCTTGATCGAAGTGCAGCACCGGGTTGCGCTCGAGCACGGTTGCGGGTTCTTCGATTTGGTGGCGTTCCAAGGCGGCGCTCTCTCGATGCTGCAATGGGCCGCCAGTGATCCCGCGTACGCATCGCAAGACCACGTCCACTATACCCGCGTCGGTTATCGACGATTGGGCGAAGTCTTGCTATCGGCGTTGCTCGAAGGGATGCCAGCGTCGGGTGATCGTGAGCTAGCGTCGGCTTCGGTAGAGGTCGACGACGCGGGCGCAGCGGAAGCATCGCCAGCAAGGTAGCCTGCGAAGCCCGCCAGGATGGCTTTGTAAAACATGTTGCCGATGATCTCGTAGCCTGCCGGCGTGGCATGCCGGAAGTCGCCCATCGCGAGTCGGGGCCGCGCCTTGTACCAGCGCCGCATGGCATCTTCGCCACCCATCGCCTGCCAGGTGTCGTAGAACGCGCAGCCGGAGTCAAAAGCAGCGCGCCGCTGGGCGGCCACGATGCGCGGGATCGTGGGCAGCGTGCGGATGCGTCCGCGGTGCCGGCGTGCTTGATCGAGCGGTGCGAACACGAGGCAGCTCAGATCCTCGCGCCCCTGGCGCATGCGACTCAGAACTCGCAGATAGTCTTCGTAGAACTCTTGCTCCGTTCGGTTGTCGCTCGCTTCGTTGCCGCCGAATCCGAGGACGAGGAGGTTGACACCGCGCCGTTCGAGTTGAGCCTTGATGTGCGACTTGTCGTAGTTGAGCAGACGGTTCGCGCGTGCGCCGAGCAGGCCGAGCGAGTCGTACACCACGCCCGGGCCTTCGCGCTCGACGACGACTCCGTAGAAATGGACCGGACCGCCTCTAGCGTAACGAAACTCGATCACGTGAGGTCCGTCGGGCGCTTCGATCGAATAGACATCGTCGCCAAGCGCGTCGGCCTTGGTCGATACGATCTGCCGTTCCCCTCGGTCGAGCCGCACGGAGAACTTTCCGCCTCGCGGTTGCGTCTCGTAGTAGATGTCGAATCGGGACGCATTCCTGCCGATGTCGCCTCGTTTCGCAGTGCCGACTCTCGCCCAAGAGCCTCGGCGCGCCCTCGATTGCACGCCCCCGTAGCCGTACCGCCCGTTGCGGTCCTGACGGCGCACCACCTCGCGAACTTCCCAGGTTTCGGGGTTGGAGGATTGCCGGACGCCTCGGTGTTTGTAGGGGATGTAGCCTTTGGCGGCGAGAACGAAGCCGTGGCCAGCGTCCCCGAAGCGCGCCTGGAGGTTCTGTCGCACGGTCGACGTGATGAGATCGGTAG
>QMMB01000365.1 GCA_003647035.1 Deltaproteobacteria bacterium
TCCTCTGCTTCCCCTGCGGGACATCATCGTGTTCCCGCACATGGTGGTGCCGCTCTTCGTAGGCCGCGAGAAATCGATCAACGCGCTCGAAGAGGCGATGAGCCAGCACAAGGAGATCTTGCTGGCGGCGCAGAAGAAAGCCAAGACGAACGACCCGACCTCGGAGGACATCTTCGAGGTCGGAACCATCGGCACGATCATCCAGTTGCTTCGGCTTCCGGATGGGACAGTGAAGGTTCTCGTCGAGGGCAAGCGGCGCGCACGCATCACGAGCTTCGTGCCGAACGAGGAGTTCTTCCTCTGCAATGTCGAGCCAATCGAAGAAGTCGACGCGGCCAGTGTCGAAATCGAAGCGTTAATTCGCTCGGTGCAGTCGGCGTTCGACGTCTACGCCAAGCTCAACAAGCGCATTGCGCCTGAAATGTTGATGACCGTGCAGACTATCGACGACCCCTCGAAGCTCGCGGACACCGTCGTGGTGCACCTGACGAGCATCAAGCTCGCGGACCGCCAAGAGATTCTCGAAACGATCGACCCCGCGAAGCGTTTGGAGCGGCTGTTCCAACTGATGAACGCCGAAATCGAAATCCTTCAGGTCGAGATGAAGATCCGCTCCCGCGTCAAGAAGCAAATGGAGAAGACGCAGAAGGAGTACTACCTGAATGAGCAGATGCAGGCCATTCAGAACGAGCTCGGCGAACGCGACGAGTTCAAGAGCGAAATCCAAGAGCTCGAGGCACAGCTCAAGCAGACAAAGCTCTCGAAGGAAGCGCACCTCAAAGCGCGCAAGGAGCTCAAGAAGCTCAAGATGATGCAGCCGATGAGCGCGGAGGCGACTGTCATCCGCAACTACATCGACTGGGTTTTGGCGCTGCCGTGGGGCGTCAAGACCGAAGAGAACTACGACATCGACGCCGCCGAGCAGATTCTCGACGAGGATCACTACGGGCTCAAAAAGCCCAAGGAGCGGATCGTCGAGTACCTCGCCGTGCAAGCGCTCGTACGCAAGCTCAAAGGGCCGGTGCTTTGCCTGGTTGGCCCGCCCGGTGTCGGCAAGACCTCGCTTGCGAAGAGCATCGCCCGATGTAGCGGCCGCGAGTTCGTGCGCTTGTCCCTTGGCGGCGTACGCGACGAAGCCGAGATTCGAGGCCACCGCCGCACGTACATCGGCGCCCTGCCCGGCCGGCTGATTCAATCGCTGCGCAAGATCGGAGCCAATAACCCGGTGTTCTTGCTCGACGAAATCGACAAGATGTCGGCTGACTTCCGTGGCGACCCCGCCTCCGCGTTGCTCGAAGTGCTCGACCCAGAGCAGAACCACAGCTTCAACGACCACTTCCTCGACCTCGACTACGACCTGTCCGACGTGATGTTCATCACGACCGCGAACACCTTGGGGGGCATTCCGCTGCCGCTCCTGGACCGCATGGAGATCCTCGAAATCAGTGGCTACACCGAATTCGAGAAGCTCAACATCGCGACCCGCTATCTCGTTCCACGACAGCGCGAGGACGCCGGCCTCAAGGACATCGACATCGCCATCAGCGAAAACGCGATTCGCCAGATCGTCCACTACTACACGATGGAAAGTGGCGTGCGAAACCTAGAGCGCGAGATCGGCAGCGTCTGCCGGAAGATCGCGCGGCAAGTTCTCAAGGACGGCGAAGAGTCCAAGGAGAAGGCCTATCACGTCGAGGCAAAGGACATCGCGCAGTATCTCGGTGTTCCGAAGTACCGGCCTGACAAGGCGAACGAGAAGGACCACGTGGGGCTCACCAACGGTCTTGCGGTCAATGCGTTCGGCGGCTCGATCCTCGAATGCGAAGTCGCCGTGGTGCCGGGCAAGGGCAAGCTCAACATCACGGGCTTGCTCGAAAAGGGCATGCAGGAGTCCGCGCAGGCGGCGATGAGCTACATCCGCTCGCGCCAGAAGGTGCTCGGCCTCGAAAAGGACTTCCATTCGAAGTACGACGTGCACGTTCACTTCCCGAGCTTCGTGCCGAAGGACGGCCCGAGCGCCGGCATCACGATGGCGACGAGCATCGCAAGCGCCCTACTCAAGATTCCAGTCCACAAGAACGTCGCCATGACCGGCGAGATTACGCTTCGCGGTCGAATCATGCCGATCGGCGGCCTGAAGGAGAAGCTCCTGGCCGCCCATCGCGCCGAGATCGAGGTCGTGCTGGTCCCGAAGGAGAATCAGAAAGACCTCAAGGAGATCCCGCGGCGGGTCCTCAACGCTCTGCGCATCGTCTTGGTCGAGCACATGGACGAAGTCCTCCGGGAGGCCCTGGTGCTAGGCGCCCCCGACGCACTCTTCGGCGAACATCAAGTCCGTCCCGCGGAGTACCGAGACGGCGAGCTCATCACCCCCGATGCCCCTGACACCGAAGACGTCCCCGAGCCCACCGTAGATCCCCCCGGCGCCCACCAATAAGGGACACTCTGCGGGTTCAGGTCAAGCGTGCTAGAAGGTCGCTCCTTAACAGTTTTCAAGGACGGACTTTTGGGGAGATTGGCGCAGTTGGTTAGCGCAGCGTCTTTACACGGCGACGGTCCTCGGTTCGAATCCGAGATCTCCCACCCAGCGGCAGTGCCAGTGTCAGCGGCAGTGTCAGCGGCAGTGTCAGTGCCAGTGCCAGTGTCAGTGCGAGTGCCAGTGCCAGCATGGGCTCCTGCTCGGCTGGGTGCTTTTCGGACAAAAAAAGGCGGCTGGCCTCATTTTTCCTCTGGATTGCGCGACTTGTGGGCCTACGCTTGCTAACTATTAGTCAGTGACTGACTAGCGGTCAGTTTGAGGCAGAGGGCAAGCATTGGCGGTAGCGGCACGTAGGGAGCGGGAGAGGACCGCGCGGCGGGAAGCGATTCTCGACGCGGCGCAGGAGTTGATCGCCGAGCAGGGCTATCACGGGATGCGCATGGATGGCGTCGCGGACGCCGCGGAGCTCAGCAAGGGGACCTTGTATCTCTACTTCGAGAACAGGGACGCCCTTTGCGCCGCGGTTGCGACGCGACTCATCGACAGGCTCTTGCCCTTCATCGAGAGCGCACTCGAAGATGCGTCGACCGGACTGGATGCCGTTCAACGCCTGCTCCAGAAGTACTACGACTTCACGGAAGAAAACCCGCACCACTTTCGGTTCGCGATCGAGTGGTTGGGCGCTGGCGAGCGGATGGATGATTCGACCGAGGCCTTTCAAATCTACCGCGGTCGAGTGGGCCACATGCTCTCGCTGGTGGTCGCGTCACTGCAGCGGGGGCAAACCGACGGCAGCATCCGGGCCGACATCGACCCCCTCCCCCAAGCCATCCAGCTTTGGACGAGCTTCCTCGGTGTGGTGATGGTCGGGCTCAACAAAGAAGCTATGGCGCAACGGATTCCCGTGCCTGTCGATCTTGAACAACTAGTGCCCCTGCACCTCGATGGGGTGGTCCGGGCACTTTCGAGCGGAGGAGCTTCATGATGCGAAGCGCGATTCTAATCCTGCTGGCCTCGGTGTTGGCCGTCGGGTGCAACTACACGAAGGAGACCGACGTCCCGCCTCCCGTCGAGGTGCCAGACAGCTATTCGGAGGGGGCGGAGGTTCCTCCGCCACCGAAGCACGAAGCCGAGCCGGTTCGTGACGCGCGGTGGTGGCGGCACATGGGTGACCCAACCCTCACGGCGCTCATCGAAGAGGCACTCCGTCGCAATCAGAGCGTGAAGGCCGGTTGGGCCCGAGTACGTCAGGCTCGATTCATTGCCAACCAGGTGCGCGCAGCGCGAATGCCCCAAATCGGACTAGCCGGCGACTACACGATTGGGCAGAGCCTGACACCGGTCATTGGTAAAGTGCGCTCGCAGAACGCGACGGGCTCGTTGCCGGTCTCGTACGAGGTCGATCTCTTCGCACGCCATGCCCGTGAGCACCAGGGTGCAAAGCTCGACGCCCAAGCCGCACGGCTCGA
>QMMB01000366.1 GCA_003647035.1 Deltaproteobacteria bacterium
GGCGGAGGCGATCACACTGTGGCAGAACATGGCTCAGATGAGTGCCGAGGGGCCTGCGCAGTGGCAGTCGACACACCCCTCCGACGAAACCCGCATCGCGAAGCTCCGAGCAAACCTTCCGCGCGCCATGGCGCAATACGAGAAGGCGCGGGCAGCCGGCAAGGACCCGGCGTGTACGCCGCCGCCCGACGAGTGGATCAACCCCGAAGCGTTGCCCTAGGCGGGTTCGCGCTCAAGCGTGCGCCTGCACGAACCGGGCGACTGCCTCGCCGATTTCGGTGGGCGAATCCTCTTGAATGAAGTGGAGTCCTTTCACCGTGATCTCTTCCTGGTTGGGGAGCTGCCGCGCGAACTCGCGCTGGGGGCCGATCAGGATGATGCCGGGGTCGGCGTTGATGAAGAGCTTCGGAAGCGAGTCGGCGCCTTGCAGCCATTGCGCATACGCGTCTACGATCTCGTGGACGTCTTGCGGCTCGCCACCGATCGGAATCTGTCGCGGCCAGGTGAGGGTGGGGCGACGTGATTCGCCTGGCTCGGTAAACCGGGCGCGGTACCGGCTCATCTCGTCGTCGCTGAGCTGCCGGAGGATCGAAGAGGGGAGGATGCGTTCGACGAAGACGTTCTTCTCGAGAACGATCTCTTCGCCCGCAGGGGATCGCATCGCCTGGAAGATCTTGCGCGCAGGTTCGGCCCAGCTGTCCCAGCTCTCGAGCGGTTGCACGATGGCCTCCATGTACGCGATGCCCTTGACCTGTTCGGCATGCCGTCGGGCCCAATGAAACCCCAGCGCCGAGCCCCAATCGTGGATCACCAGGAAAACGGGTTTGTCTCCGACTACCGCGTCGAACCACGCATCCAGATAGCGGCGGTGGTCGACGAACCGGTACCCGCTCGAGCTCTCGCCCGAGTCCCCCATCCCGATGAGATCAGGAGCCAGGCAGCGTGCACCAGGAACAACCTCTGTGATTACGTTGCGCCACAAATAGGAAGACGTCGGGTTGCCGTGCAGGAACACGACCACGGGGCCTTCGCCGCCGGTATCGACGTAGGACATCTCGGCGTCCTCGACGGCGATTCGTTTTCTCGGATGGGTGTCGGCGGCTGAGATGGTGACCATGGTGTATACTCGGCCGAATGACCGCAGACCGCAATGAGTGAAGCACCGCCGATCGTATTGACGGTCGCGGGCTCGGACCCCTCCGGCGGCGCCGGGTTACAGTCGGACCTCAAGACCATTCATCACCATGGTGCGTACGGCGTCGCGGTACCCACACTGATCACGGTGCAGAGCACCGTCGAGGTCGTGCAGGTCGAGTTGCTTTCTCCAGATCTCGTTCGGGCGCAGCTCGGTGCGCTGCTTGGGGATATCTTGCCGGCTGCGGCCAAGACGGGCGCGCTCGGGTCGCCAACCGTCGCCCACATCCTCGGGAGTTTCATGGAGGAGACTACTTTCCCCTGGGTGGTCGACCCGGTCTGGCTCCCGACTCGCGGACGGCCGTTGGCCAGGGGCGACGTGGTGGAGGCCTATAAGGACGCGGTTCTTCCGCGGGCGGCGCTGCTGACCCCAAACGCACAGGAGGCGGCCTTGTTGGCGGAAGTTCCCGTCCGCACGCTCGATGATGCCCGAGGCGCCGCCGAGCGGATCGCTGGGCTCGGCGCGTCGGCCGTTCTAATCACGGGTGGCCACCTCGAGGGTGCGTCCAGGGGTACCGACTTGCTGCTGTACGAAGGGGAGGTCACCGAGCTCCCGGCTGCCGAAGTGATCCCCGGTCGCTTTCATGGCACGGGGTGCGCCCTGTCGGCTGCCATCGCGACTCGCCTCGGGTTTGGACAGGACCTTCCGACCGCGGTCCGGGAGGCCAAGGCGTGGCTCGCCGGGTCGCTTGCGCATGCCTTCTCAGTCGGCAGCGGTGCCCTGCCCGTGAATCATTTCTGGCCTTTGAACGAGAAACCTTAGCTCTGATCGAAGTTTTGCAAACGCTTTAGTTGCCCGGCCTTTTGCGAGGCTGCTACATGCGAGCAGGTTTCGAATGGCGCGGCGTCGGAAGAAGAAGGGGGCTCCGCAGATCGAGCTCCCCATGGACAGCATCGAGGACGCGTCGCTCGTCGTCGAAGCGCGGCGCCGGTATCTCAACTACGCGCTGAGCGTCATCACGTCGCGCGCTCTGCCTGATGTTCGCGACGGGCTCAAGCCTGTGCAGCGGCGAATTTTGTACACGATGTACCACGAGCTTCATCTGCGGAGCGACGTCAAGCATCGGAAGTCGGCCGCGATCGTCGGCGATGTGATGGGCAAGTTCCATCCGCATGGGGACACGGCGATCTATGACGCCCTCGTCCGCATGGCACAGCCCTTTGCCATGCGGGAGCCACTGGTCGATGGCCGCGGCAATTTCGGCTCGCCGGATGGCGATTCTGCGGCAGCGGTGCGCTACACCGAGGCTCGCCTTCAAAAGCTCGCCGATGAGCTTCTCGTGGAGCTCCCGAAGAAAACCGTCGCCTTTCGACCCAACTACGACGGGCGGCTCTTCGAGCCGATTGTGCTGCCCGCACGCTTCCCAAACCTGCTGGTAAATGGCTCGCAGGGCATTGCAGTTGGGATGGCGACCTCGATTCCGCCTCACAATTTGGCCGAGGTGATTCAGGCCTGTGTGGCGCTCATCGACGGGGACCTCACGACCAAGCAGTTGATGAAGTTCGTCAGGGGCCCCGACTTCCCGACCGGCGGGGAGCTGATCAGCACCAAGGCCGACTTGGCGTCCGCGTATGAGACCGGGCAGGGGTCGCTCAAGCTGCGGGGCGAGTGGAAGACCGAGAAGCCTCGGAGCGCCAATCCGACGATCGTGATTCAGTCGATCCCTTATTCCGTCGAGCGCAGCACGGTGGTCGAGAAGATCGCCGAGGTCATCATCGCCAAGAGGCTGCCGGGACTACTCGATGTGCGCGACGAGAGCACCGACGACTGCCGCATCGTGTGCGAGATGAAGAAGGACGCCGACCCGCAGCTCATCATGGCGTACCTCTATAAGCACACGCCGCTTCAGACCAGCGTTCAGGTCAACCTCACCTGCCTCGTCCCCACCTCCAATCCCGACGTGGCGGCACCGCAGCGCATTGGCCTCAAGGCGATTCTTCGGCACTTCCTCGATTTCCGGATGGAGGTGGTCACCAAGCGGCTCGAGTTCGAGCTCGATCAGCTTCTAAAGCGCATCCACATTCTCGAAGGCTTCGTCATCATCTTCGATGCTCTCGACGAGGCGATTCGGATCATCCGGCGGTCGGAAGGGAAGCAGGACGCGGCCCAGAAGCTGATGAAGCGGTTCAAGCTCGATGAGCTGCAGGTCGATGCGATCCTCGAGCTCAAGCTCTACCGTCTGGCAAAGCTACAAATGCTCGAGATTCGGTCCGAGCTGGGGCAGAAACAAAAGGAAGCCCACCGCGTGCAGAAGTTGCTCAAAAGCCCGGCGGCGCGCTGGAACCTGGTGCGGGCCGAGCTCCTGGAGCTGGCCTCCACCTATGCCGACCCGCGCCGCACGCGCATCACCGCCAAGCTGGACGAGCCCGAGTTCGAGGCCGAGGCGTTCATCGTCGATGAGGACGCCATGGTTGTGGTGACCGAGCAGGGCTGGGTGAAGCGCCAGCAGCGGGTGAAGGATGTCGCGTCGACGCGCGTGCGCAAGGGCGACAGGGTGCTGGCGGTCCTTGCCGGCTCGACCAAGAGCACGGTGGCGTTCTTCAGTAGCCATGGCGTCTGCTACGTCAGCCGGATCGTCGACATTGCTGCGACCACGGGGCACGGCACGCCACTGCAGACGATGTTCAAGATGGCCGACGGGGAGCGGATCGTCGGTGCGCTGGGCTTCGATGCTCGCTTCTTGGAGGTGCCGCCGCCCGATGAAGAGTCCGAGGAACCGGAGCCGCCGTACGCCGTCGCCGTGA
>QMMB01000367.1 GCA_003647035.1 Deltaproteobacteria bacterium
CGATCAATCGTTGTGACGCGATCGTCGCCGCCTCATCCGTGAACGGCAAGGGCAGCAAGTCGTGGGAGAAGCGACCATCGGGCCCGGCTAGGCAGAGGGGCTCGGTGTGCCACGGGATCTCGAGGTCCTTCAGGAAGGTCCCAAGCTCTTTCAGGTAGCTCGCGTCGAAGGGCTCGACCGAGCCTAGGCCGGAGCTCAAGCCGTGCGTGATGACCGGCCAGTCTTCTCGTGCCAGCTCCAACATCTCTTGATAGCGACCACCGCGGCCGAGGTAATTTTCCGGGTGGATTTCCAACCACGCGATGCTCTTCGGAGTCCGTTCGAGGAGCTCGGTTGCGAGGTCGTATCGAAGCCCCAAGCCGATGCCGGCGACGTCTCGAGTCATTTACTCTCTCAGAAAACAAGAAGCCGCGGCGACACCTGCCGCCGCGGCTTCCAACACCATGCTGTTCGGTTGTGAACAGCGTGACTTTTGTGGATTACTTGGCGCCGCCGCAGCTGCCTTCGCCGCAGGAAGCTTCGGCTGCGTCGCCTGCCTCTTTGGCACCACCGCAGCTGCCCTCGCCACAGGATGCTTCCGCTGCGCCTTCGGCGGCGGGTGCTGCCTCTTCGGCCGCTGCAGTCTCGGCGCCAGTCGTTGCCTCGCTCGCCTCCGGACCATCGTCCGACTTGCATGCGGCGGTCATGCTGAGTGCCGCGGTCGCCATCGCGATGATCGTGTGCTTGAGTGCTGAGTTCATTGGTTCTTTCCTCTTTCTTGTAAGAGCATCAGGAGCAACAAGAAAGGCCCCGGTCGATGCAACACGGCGTCAGGGACCAATCCCTCTCCCCCGCTTCCTTCTAGGGCACGCTAGCCAAACGGCTGGTTTGTCGCAACGTAAAAGCGAAGCGTGCGTCATGACACCAGGTACGTCCGTGAGGCACAGATGTTTCGCCCGAATTGCTCTACTGACACACTGGCGGTTCGGGGCGAATACCCCCTAGGTTCTCAGTGGTTACAAGGTGATGAAGCGACGGAGTGTGACGGTGCTGCTCTGGCTCCTCGGATGTGCGCATGCGCCCGAGACGCCTGTTCCGACCGAGCCAGCTCGGCCAACGGCACGATATACCGTTACAATCTTTGACAACTTTGGCGGAGCCAAGGTGAGGGTATGTCTCGAAGGCGCGACGGTGCGCGAGCTGGTCCCAATTGGTGACAACGCGGGGCGTGAGCTGCGCGGAGCGTGGATCGACGGTGACATGCTCGATACCTCCCGCGGCCGGATTCGCCTGCGCCAACCATCGCGCGTCTCGTGCGTTGACTACGAGACGCGCTTTTCTAGCCCCATGTTCCGAGCCAGCGACTCCGACGCCGTCGTCGTGACGCAAGCGCAGTGGCTGTGGCGGCCCGATCCTTTCCCGCCGGACCTCGACGCTTCGATTCGCTTCGTGATCCCCGCCGGAGGACATGCCTCGCTCCCCTGGCCGAGGTCGGACGGGGTCTATTTCCCGGAACAGAGCGCGTTCTTCACCAGCGCGTTCGGCGTGTTCGGCGAGTTCGACCGTCAGGCGTTCTCGGTGGCAGGCGCGCATGTCGATATCACGCGCCTCGGACCTAAGCCGCCCGATGATGACGTTCGCCGCTGGATCGGTCGCGCCATGCAAGCCACCGCGTCAGTCGGCGATAGGTTCCCCCGCGATCAGGTTCACTTTCTCATCGTCCCCGTGCGAAGTCAGGGGAGGCAGGTTTTCTTTGGGATGGTGCGCCGAGGCGGTGGCTCGTCGGTTCTGCTGGTTCCCTCGCCGGATGCCAGCGTGGAGCAGCTCGAGGCGGACTGGATAGCGGTTCATGAGCTGTCGCATCTGTGGCTGCCCCCTCTTCGTTCGAAGGACCGTTGGCTGTCGGAAGGCATCGCGACCTATCTTCAGGAGGTCCTGCGAGCGCGCTGCGGTTTGCAGAGCAGCGAGCGCGCGTGGACGCGCCTCGAAGAGGGCTTTGCACGAGGGCGTCGATCGGGTGGCGGGCGTTCCTTGGCTAGCGAGAGTCGCAACATGAATCGAACTCGGGCCTACCATCGTGTCTATTGGGCGGGCACGGCCTTCGCGTTGGAGGTGGACGTTCGGCTTCGCAAGGACAGCAACGGTGAGATGACGCTTCTGCGCGCGATCAGCGATGCGCAGCCGGCCTGGGAGACCGAGGTCCGGCCCGTCCCTGCATCGGTGGTGCTTCGCGCCCTACAGGACGCGAGCGGAGCGAAATTCATCGAAGACCTCGGAGAGAAATACGCGAAGAGGTCCGATTTCCCGGACGTAGCGTACGTCGATTCCCCCGAGTATCGCGAGGTGCGTGCGCAGATCACGTCCCGCGCGGACCGGGCCTGCGGGATCAGCGACGAATCGTCTCGATGATGCGGCTTCGCACTAGTGGGCGCCGTTTGCCAATTCGGAAGGAGGTGGCCACTCGGCTTGTGGCTGCGCGGAGCCGAGCGCGCTCCGACGTATAGAGGGTCGCCAGCTCGTCCCCGACTCGTACCTGATCGCCGACTTGAACGTGCAAGCGGATCCCCGCGCCCGAATCGACTTCTTCCTCTGCGCGGCTGCGTCCCGCCCCCAGCCCCATCGACGCGTATCCTAGCTCGAGTGGGCCGATGCCCCTGACGTAGCCGCTCGATGCCGCAACACAGGTCGATCGGTGGCGCGCAACGGCGAGCCGGTTGGGCTCTTCGACCACGCGCGGATCACCGCCTTGCGCATCGACAATCTGCTGCATCTTCTCGAGCGCGGTCCCATCCAGCACGGCCGATTCGACGCGCCGCAATGCCTGAGCTTTGGTCTTCACCATCCCTGCGGCGCGTAGCATCTCGCCGGCGAGCTCATAGGTCAGCTCCCGCAGGTCATCCGGCCCCTGCCCGTGAAGCACCTCGAGTGCTTCAGTCGTTTCTAGCGCGTTCCCGATCGTATATCCGATCGGAGCGTTCATGTCGGTGAGCAGGGCGGAGACTCGCTTGCCTGCAAGCCTTCCGACTCGCACCAGGCAGCGCGCGAGCTCCCTAGCTTTGGGCTCGGTCTTCATGAAGGCCCCGCGACCGACTTTGACGTCGAGCACCAGCGCGTCAATTCCTTCCGCCAGCTTCTTCGATAGAATGCTCGACGTAATCAGTGGGATCGACTCGACCGTCCCCGTCACGTCCCGCAGTGCGTACAAGCGCTTGTCTGCAGGCGCCAAGTCGCCGGTCTGGCCGATCAATGCACAACCTGTCTTTCGAAGCTGCGCGCGAAACTCTCGCACCGATAGATCGACGCGGAAGCCTGGAATCGCTTCGAGCTTGTCGAGCGTGCCTCCGGTGTGGCCGAGGCCGCGACCACTCATCATTGGCACCACGACGCCGCATGCAGCGACGATCGGTGCAAGGCAGATGCTGACCTTGTCGCCGACGCCTCCGGTCGAGTGCTTGTCGACCTTGGGCGCGTCGATGTGGTCGAGGCTCACGACTTTGCCGCTGTCGCGTATGGCGAGCGTCATTGCGACGGTTTCGTCGAAGTCCATCCCGCGAAAGAAGACCGCCATCGCGAGCGCACTCATCTGGTAGTCGGCAACCGAGCCGTCCATGAAGCCAGCGATCAGGTCTCGAATTTCCTGCTCGTCGAGCTTTCCGCCCTCACGCTTGCGAGCGATCAGCTCCGGAACCGCCAAGGGCTGCCGCTTTCTCTTCGCCATCACTTGCGTCGTGTGCGCCGCGTCCGCTTTCGAGGTTCAGAGCGCCGTTCCTTGCGGGTGGAGCTCCCCTCCTTGGGTCCGGAGCGCCGCTTCTTCGAGGAACCGCTCCGTTTCTTCGGGCCACCGCGTCGCCTCCTCTCGGGCTGCGTCGGGGCTTCCGCGGGTTGGTGCGCCAGTAGCGAGCCGACGACATCACGGGCTTGGACGTTGGCGTCCTC
>QMMB01000368.1 GCA_003647035.1 Deltaproteobacteria bacterium
CGCTGGCGTCCATCATCGAGAAGGAAGCCGCGGTGCCGGCCGAGCGTCCGAGGATCGCCGGGGTGTTTTGGAATCGCCTCACTTCCAAGCGATTCCTTCCCCGGCGAAGGCTTCAAGCTGACCCGACCGTTCAATATGGTTGCGTCGCGGTGCCCGAGGCTGCTTCGTCGTGCGAGGACTTCGATGGCCACATTACTCGGGCCATGCTGGACGACCCCGAAAACCCCTACAATACGTACCGGCATTCGGGCCTTCCGCCAGGCCCGATCAGCAATCCGGGAAAGGCCGCCTTGGCAGCGGCCATCGATCCCGAGGAGCACGACTACTACTACTTCGTTGCCCGGGGTGGCCGCCAGCATCACTTCAGCAAGACGCTGCGGCAGCACAACATCGCGGTTCGGCGCAACGGCGCAAAATGATGCTGCCGCGGACGGTGAGGGCCCTGACCGAGCCGCTCGCCGGGTAGGTTGCTCCCGAGAGGAGCGAGGCTATGTTCAACGCCATGAGCGCGCCTAAGGCAGAAAACCTGACCTGGCACATCGGCGAGGTCGATCGGGAGGCTCGCACGGCCGCACACGGGCATCGTGGGGCTGTGCTGTGGTTTACCGGCCTCTCTGGGTCCGGCAAAAGCACCATCGGGCATCGGGTCGAGCGCATGCTGATCGAGCGCGGCGCGTTTGCCTACGTGCTCGATGGCGACAACGTCCGTCACGGCCTCAACAGCGACCTAGGGTTCGCGGCACAGGACCGAATCGAGAACATCCGGCGCATCGGCGAGGTGGCTCGCCTGTTCGCCGATGCAGGCGGGCTCGTGTTGTCGGCTTTCATTTCACCGTACCGCAAGGACCGCGACCGCGTTCGGTCCCTGCTGCCGGACGGCGAGTTCATCGAGGTGTTCGTGGACACCCCTCTCGAGATTTGCGAAGCACGTGATCCCAAGGGCCTCTACAAGAAGGCCAGGGCGGGCGAAATTTCGAACTTCACGGGGCTCGATGCGCCATATGAGGCTCCCGAGCGTCCTGAGGTTCATCTCGAAACTGTGAGCCTCAGCGTAGACGAGGCAGCGGCTCGGGTGATCCACTACCTCGACGAACACAACATTCTAGGAGCGTCCTGATGCCTTCTCGTGAAGAGATGTGGAGAAAAATCCCCGACGAAGTCGACCTGATCGTCATTGGTGGCGGCATCACCGGCGCCGGTGTTGTACGCAATGCCGCGCGACGCGGGCTGCGTGTAGCGCTGTTCGATCAAAAGGATTTCGCTGCCGGGACGAGCTCTAAGTCGAGCAAGCTGATCCACGGCGGGCTTCGCTATCTCGAGACCTATGAGTTCAGTCTCGTGTTCGAATCCGTGAGCGAGCGACGAGTCATGCTGGATTTGGCGCCACATCTCGTGAACCCGCTTGCGTTCCTGTTTCCCGTTTACGCGGGCTCCCGGAGGAACCTCCGCATGATCAAGGCCGGGATGTGGTTGTACGCGGGGCTGTCTCTATTTCGCTCACCGAAAAGGCACCAAGTCCTCAATGCCGCGGAGGTCGCCGAGGCAGAGCCTCTGTTGAAGCAAGAGGGCCTTCAGGGGGCGCCGCTCTACTACGACTGCTCGACGGACGACTCGCGCCTCGTGCTCGAAAACGTGCTTGACGGCATCGAAAACGGGGGCCTCGCTGTGAGCTGGGCGCGCGTGGATGCGCTCATCAAAGACGAGCAGGGCCGAGTATCTGGCGTCGTCGTCAAGAACACTCGTGATGGCAGCGTCCGTGAGGTCAAAGCGAACGCCATCATCAACGCTACGGGTCCGTGGACGGACGAAGTTCTCGGGCTGAGCGGGCCCCGGACCGAAGACATGCTGCGGCTTACGAAAGGGATTCACATCGTAGTCGACAGAGAGAAGCTTCCGGTCGAGCACGCCGTGGTTCTTTTCCATCCGGACGATGATCGGGTGCTGTTCGCGCTTCCCCGGGGTGAGCGCACCTACATCGGCACGACCGATACCGATTATGAGGGTGCTCCGGGAGAGGAGGCGGCTACGCTCGCCGATGTCGACTATTGCATCGCCGCGGCCAACGAGCATTTCCCGACCCAGCAGATTTCGCGGGATGACGTGATCGCGACGTGGGCCGGACTGCGCCCGCTCATTTCGCCCCCCGAAGAGATGGACGACGTGGCCGAATCCAAAGTGAGCCGGGAACACCAGATCACGGTCGGCAGGGATGGCCTGATCACGATTGCTGGGGGCAAGCTGACAACCTATCGCAAGATGGCCAAGGAGGTCGTCGATGTAGCGGTGCACCTCCTCAAACTTTCGGACGGGCTGCCCGAAGACCTGCACTCGGCGCAGACCTTCAAGGCACCCTTGCCCGGCGCCGTGGGCTGGCCTGCGCACGACGACCACGCATTGGTGGCGGAGGAGCTCGCTAAGGTGTGCGAATGTGATCTTCCTAAAGACGTAGCCCTCCATCTCGTCGACACCTACGGCATGCGGGCCGTGCAGGTCGCAAAGCTGTGCGCGAAGGACCCCGCACTTCTAGAGCCGATTGTCCCGGGGCGGGTGGAGATCATGGCGCAGGTGGACTTCGGGGTTCAAGAGGAGCTCGCCGCCAGCGTGAGCGACATCTTGATTCGGCGAACGCAGATCCTCTTCCGAGATTTCGACCAGGGCGTGGGCGCGGCTGACAAGGTCGCGAATCGGCTGGCGGAGCTCATTGGGTGGTCGGCCGAAGAGAAGCAGAAGTCGATCGACTACTACAAGTCCGAAGTGGCGCTGTCGCGGCAGTGGAAAAAAGCTCTCTAAGGAGCGAGCTGTGGGAGCTTGAGCTTGAGGGCGAGGGCGCCGGGTTCGACCCGCAGCGACTCGAGCTCGAGTATGTCGAAGATCATGGCCGCGGTTTGCGTCAGCGCAAAACGACGTACGGCTGGAATGCTTCGGAGGTCTACTCGTAGGCGCCCTGCGGCTTCGCGTTCGACAATGGCGCCACCGAAGTCGGAGGAGTCCCTGGGGGTTATCATCGGCCAGGTGGCTTTTGCAATGCATCCTGCGAGCGCGCCGACGATCGAGGTGTCGTGTGCGTCCGGAGGCTCGACGTCAAAAGAGATCTCTTTGGCGCCACGGGGCGCGAACCGCACAGAGCGAGGCGCCAGACTGAACTGCACCTCCTTGCCGTTGCTCATCGACGCGTCGACGAACATGCGGCCCGAATGACACGCCACCATCGCCGAATCCACTCCGTCGGCGTGGGCGGCCGCCGAGGTCAGCAATTCGTCGCTCAGTCGCCATCGCTGCTGAGTCAATCGTTCCAGGAGCTGCTTGGTCACCACGGCGACTTTGGTGCGGGTGATGCGGTGGACGGCTTGATCTGCCGCCAGGCGCACCCAGCTTCGCATGATGTCGAAACGGTCGGTCATTCAGCTGCCTGAGCGGAGGGTTTGACCCGAAGTAGCTCCAACTGCAACGGCGCGACCCGCCCCGAGGGCCGGTTGGCGAAGAACGCGGAGCGTACGACGCGTGGGGCCAGCTCGTCGATGCCTGTCAGGGCCCGTAGGACTTCCCCCGGCCGGGGCGTGGTTTTACAGCCCAAATTAAGCGTGATCGTGACTGGCAAGAGATCTCCCACCAGACCCGCCTGCTCGAGGGCATCTGCGCCGCGCCCGACGATGATGTCGACCAGGGCCGCGCCCACGTCTACCCGTTTTTTCACCCCCTTTATGTCGCGGTCGATGTTTAGGTCGGTGGGACGCTTGGCTAGCATCTGTCGCAGGACCTCTCCGTCCCCGAGGCCGAGAGCTTCGAGTTCCTGCCTCGACAACGCGGCCACGAAGTCGGTTTCTTCGAGCACCCGATTGAGCGCCGCGTCGTGAGGGCCCAAGACCCGATGCTCGAAGAACTCGATGCCGTCGAGCGCAGCGTC
>QMMB01000369.1 GCA_003647035.1 Deltaproteobacteria bacterium
AAACGGGTTCTTCTCCGGCGTGAGGCGGTCGGTGATCTCCATTTCGAGCGGCGGGACCCATACCGGGTCGTCACGATACACCTCGAACGCGGCCTCCATGAACTCCTGTAGGTCGTGGCCCGGCTGATGCTCTTTGATCTCGAAGCTCATACCTTGAGGGGTCCGACCATGTCTTCGGGGTTGATCGCGTCGTCGAACTGCTCGCCCGTCAGCAGGCCCAGCTCGATCACCGCATCTCGGAGCGTCGTATTGTTCTTGTACGCGTGCTTCGCAACCTTTGCGGCGTTGTCATAGCCAATGAGCGGATTGAGCGCGGTGACGAGCATGAGCGACCGGCGAAGCTTGTCATCGATGGTCTCGAGGTTCGGTTCGATTCCCACGGCGCAGTGGTCGTTGAAGCTCTGACACGTGTCGCCGAGCAGCCGAATCGACTGCAGGATATTGTACGCCATCACGGGCTTGTAAACGTTGAGCTCGAAGTTGCCCTGCGAGCCGGCGATCCCAATGGTCACGTCGTTGCCCATGACCTGCGTGCAGACCATCGTCATCGCCTCGCACTGCGTCGGGTTCACTTTGCCGGGCATGATCGAGCTTCCTGGCTCGTTCTCCGGAATACGAATCTCGCCGATGCCCGACCGAGGCCCCGACGACAGCCAACGCACGTCGTTGGCGATTTTCATGAGGGCCACGGCAAGCTGCTTGAGTGCGCCACTCGTGCCGACGAACGCATCGTGGGCTGCAAGCGCTCCGAATTTATTCGGTGCCGATACGAACTCCGTACCGCTCAGCGCCGCGATCTTCTCCGCGACGCGATCGGCATACTGCGGATGGGTATTGAGGCCCGTGCCGACCGCCGTGCCGCCGAGCGCAAGCTCGCGCAGCTGAGGCATGGTCGCCTCGACCGCGGACAGCGCGTGATCGATTTGGGAGACCCATCCACTGATTTCCTGCCCCAATGTCAGAGGCGTCGCGTCCTGCAGATGGGTGCGTCCGATCTTCACGATGTGGGCGAATGCCTTGGCCTTGCCGTCGAGCGTGTCGCGCAGCACGCGAACTTTAGGGATCATCTCCTCCACCCCAATGACCGCCGCGATGTGCATGGCCGTTGGGAACGTGTCGTTCGAGGACTGAGACCGGTTGACGTCGTCATTCGGGTGCACGGGCGTCTTGCTGCCCATTTCTCCGCCCGCGAGCTCGATGGCCCGGTTCGAGATGACTTCGTTGACGTTCATGTTCGACTGCGTGCCAGAGCCCGTCTGCCAAACGACCAACGGAAAGTGATCGTCGAGCTTGCCTTCGATGACCTCGTCAGCCGCGCGGACAATCAAGTCACATACGTTTTTGTCGAGGTTGTCGAGCTCGTGATTGGTGAGCGCCGCGGCCTTCTTCAGGACTCCAAACGCATGGACAATCTCGATCGGCATTTTCTCTTTGCCGATACGAAAGTTCATCCGCGACCTCATGGTCTGTGCGCCGTAGTACTTGTCCGCAGGCACCTCGATAGGGCCCATCGAATCGGTTTCCACACGCGTCGTCATCTGACCTCCGGGCGCTCACTTACCGCGTCCTTGACCCAATGTCGATTCCTCGTAGGAGCCTTGATGGATGCTCCCGGCGCGGCCTCATCTTCCCTCTCAACCGTGCCCTGCCTGCGGGCGGGACGTCGACCCGCTGCGCGCGGGGCGTGTGCTGTGGCTCGAAGATGGGGCCCGATTCCTCTGCGGCGGGGAATGCAGGGCGCGGTTCCTGCGGGGCGAGCATGAGTTCGATGCTCCTTCAGCCCGGCCAGGCGCGGGGCCTCCTCTCGAGCGTCCATCCATTCCGGATCTGGTTCGCGAAGCCACGGTGGTGCGTGACTCGGACGACGGCGGCGACCGGCCGGAGGCCCGTGCGCGCCGCTACGACCCCGTCGCTGCATCCGGTCTGGCGCTGCTGGCGCTTGGGCTCCTGTTTCTGACTCCTAGCCGGGGGCTGGTCTGGATCGCCGCGTTTCTCGTCGTTCTGTGTGCGGTCCTCAACGCGCGCATCCCGCTGACCGCGGTACGGGCGACCAGCTCCCTGCGCGTAGTCGCGCCAATCGGTCTCGCGCTTGCGGCCGTCTCGGGGGTCCTGGCACCCGACCCCGAGTCGCAGCGCTGGGCGCTCGTCGGGGCCGCTATCGCTGCGATCGCGGTTTCGGTGCGCAGCTGGGTTCACTCGTCTCTCTCTGCTTCACTGCGCTCTGGGGCACGAGAGCTTCGGGAGACCCTGCCATTGAGAGCGCGCGTGCCCTCTCACGACTCCTCGGCCTACGAGGAGGTGCCCTCAGCTCGCCTGCGTCAGGGCGACCTGGTCGTCGTGCTCGAGGGTGAGCTGGCACCCGCCGACGGCGTAATCGAAGAAGGTTCGGGACTGGCTCTACAGTATCCGAGAGCCGCGCACGCTAGGCCCTACGACGAGGGCGATTTCATTCTTGCGGGGACGCGAATGCTGGAAGGGGCCGCCACCATCCGCGTCCGCCGGACCGGTCGCGACCGCGGCATCGTCCGCGCGCTCGAGCTCGGCCGCCGCAAACAGCAGGAGCGTGCCGCCGCGTCGCGACTCCGCTTCGCCCTGACCCATTGGAACTGGGTCTTGTTGGCCCCGGTCGCTATCGCAGCCTTCATTTGGAGCGGTCCGACTGGCGCGGCGACGTTTCTACTCGGAATCCCCGTTCTCGCTCTACTCGCCTCGCTCGACGTCCCCCTCGATGCAGGCGCCCTAGCCTCCGCCCGCCGAGGCATGTTCTTCGGCAGTTCGCGCGCCCTGCGCGACGCGGGACGAACGGGCACTGCGGCGATTTTGCTGCGAGGCGCCCTCACCGCCGGGGAGCCGATCGTTCAGCAGGCGCATTCCCTCGGCAGCATGGAGCTCGGCCGCGTTCTCGCACTGGCCGCCAGCGTCGAGAAGGCCGCTGAGGACCACCCGATCGCACGAGCCATCCGACGCTACGCCGAGGAGCACGGCGATGCGTCGGCCGCGGTGCGTAAAGAGCGCGTGCGCGCGGGCCTCGGGGTGACGGCGGTCACCTCTCACGGCGTCCCGGTGGTCGTGGGCCGGCGACAGCTCTTGCTCGACGAGGGCATCAGCGTCGCGACAGCCGACAGCGACGCCACCCACCTTGAAAGCGAGGGCCTCACGCCCATCTTCATCGCCATCGACGGCCACCTCGAAGCGCTGGTGGCGATCCTCGACCCTGTTCAAGTGGGCGCGCGCGACGCCGTTCAACGCATCGCCGACCTACCGTCCGACGTGTTCGTGCTGTCCGGAGACGACCGGCGCACCGTGGAGCGCATCGCGGCGCAGCTCGGCGCACCGCAGGTCAAGGCACCTCTGCTTCCGCACGAGCGCGTGACCGAGGTCCGCGCACTGCGCGAAACGGGCGGAATCACCGCTACGATCGCGCGCGGCGGAGAAGACGACGCAGTGCTCGCCGCGTCTGATGTCCCGATCTCCCTCCGGCTGCTTGGCTCAGGATTGGAGGACCGCGGCGTGGTGATAGCCAGCCACGACGTGCGCGACGCCGCCGGCGCCCTCTGGGTGGCCCGGGCGGTCCGACGGGCGACATGGCGAGGCATCGGCTCCTGCGGCTTGGCCGCGACCCTGGTCGTGCTCGGCGCGACGATGGGCTGGATGACGCCGGTCCTCGGTGCGCTATGTGGCCTCGCAACGGAGGCATGGGCCCTTCGGGCTGGCTCCCGCTTGCTTCGCCGTGTAGATCTCCGGGTGCCGATGCAGCAATAGCGGAGAACGAACGATGAGTGACAAGGCATGGGGCGGCCGGTTCGAAGAAGAGCTGGACGAACTCGCGGGGAGGTTCGGCGCAAGCGTGGCTGTCGATGGGCGCCTGGGGCAACAGGGCGTCGCCGGTGCGCTCGC
>QMMB01000370.1 GCA_003647035.1 Deltaproteobacteria bacterium
CCCGAGTGGTTGCCCGATTCGGTAATGCAGGCGATCGCGGCCGCCAACAATCTTTCGAGTACGGCATT
This sequence comes from Deltaproteobacteria bacterium, assembly GCA_003647035.1. Taxonomy (GTDB): domain Bacteria; phylum Myxococcota_A; class Polyangia; order Polyangiales; family Houyiibacteriaceae; genus SG8-38. Next base: position 69 of record QMMB01000370.1, read on the forward strand.
TTTCGTGCCTGGTGGTGGCGAGCGGTTCATGGTGCGCTGGTTCACGCCTACTGCCGAGGCCGAGCTGTGTGGTCACGCGGCGATGGCGGCTGCGCTGGTCGTCGGGGGGGTGCTTCTGACGCCCTTCACACTCCCCACTTTGCCGCTGCCGCAGCAGGACGACGCTTTGCGGGCCGTCCTCGGCTCGATCGTTCCTCCCGAGGCGTTGACGCACGACCTGCACGCCGAGTACGGATGGCCGGAGCAAGCCGAGGCGGTGGCAGCGGTGTACGCAGAGTTGCCGAAGGAAGAACAGAAACAGACGGTCGTGTTGACCGCACGCTACAGTCAGGCGTCGGCGATCAATTTTTTCGGTGCCCGGCACGGGCTGCCCCGCGCCGTGAGCGGGCACATGACGTACTACCTTTGGGGACCCGGCGAGCCTGCCAGTACCGTAATCGCGTACGGGTTCCCCGAAGCGACATTGCTGAGATACTTCGGAAGGGTCGTTCAACGGGGGCGGATAGACCATCCACTCGCGAACGCCCGTGAGAGGGGGGTGCCGATCTACGTATGCACGGATCCGGTGCAGCCGCTGGGCGACGTCTGGGACGACTTCAGGAGATACCGTCACGCCAGCCCTGCTGCGTCACCGCCTACGCCGGACTGAAACGAGCGCTCTGAGCCGACGGCAGACCTATTCCCGTGACGTGTGGGGCCAGCGCGTGCGGAGCCGAATCAGAAGAAGCACGCCGAGCAAGCTGATAAATGCGGGGACTGGTCCCTCATTGCCGGGTGCAGCCGCAGCGCATCCGAATACTGTCTTCTCGCTCGGAGCGCCGCGAAACTTCGTTTGTATCTGCCACCCAAGCGCGTGAACGCCCACAGTTTGAGGGCGGGCATCGGGATCGTACTGGTAAGCGAAGTATCCCACGTACCGATCCTCGCCGACTTCGAAGCGAGGATGAATGCCCGCCACGTGCATCCCTTCGTCGGTCACACCCACGACGTCGACGTGAACCCACGTGCCGGAACGAAGCTCCTCTTCGTCGGGTTGAAGGAGCTCGATGCCGACAATGTCACGCTCGAGGACAGCCGCAAAGGGCAGAACGAGGTGTTCGCCGCCGACACTGACCTCGAGCTGGTGGAGCCCGGGCTCCCGAATGTCCAAGCAGTGAAACTCGAGCGAGCTCAAGCCGTCGTCGCAAAGTCTGAGTCCATCAGAGACGCCTAGCTCCGCGAGACCGTCGCCCCACAACCGCTCGCCCGCCGAGTCGAGATAGAAGACCATGACGTATTGGTAGCCGGCGAGGATCACCTGATCGGACAACTTGCCGATGGGGATGGGAACGAGCTCGCTCAGCACGACCACGAACCGGTCGTGCGGGAGCACCTCGACGACCTGCTGGATGGTGGATGTTTCATTCTCGAGCACGAGCGTGGCCTGGCCTGTGCCGCCAAAGGTCAGGGTGGCCACGCCATTCACGACGCTCTCGATGCGCACCACGTCTGGGTTGCTCGACTCGAGCGTTAGGGGCGCTTCTCCGCCAAGATCGATGGTGGTGCGGGAGCCGAGCGCATATCGCTCTTGGAGCCGATTGATCCTCGCTTCCGGGGAGCTGAGCTCGCAGTCGTTTTCGTAGTAGGTGGGGCCGAAGCAACCCGCGGTAAGCGTCATCGCCAGCGCGGCGCCTAGGGGGACAGAAGCAAATCGAAGCATGTTAAGACCTCCTGCTGCCCGCACGCTCAAAACGGTGCAACCGCCGTGCCAATGGCCGATCTCTGGAATATACTGTTCGCCAGCTGCCCCCTCACAGTGCGTGTGACGCACAAACAGCACGCAACCGTGAAGCTCAGTCACAGCGAGAAGTTCATCCCATGAGCGCGTTGGATCGCTATCTCGATGATTTGGATGAGAACGTCGACGGCGACACGCTGCTGACGCGGTTCCTCGACTACACGACGGACCAGGGGCTCGAACTCTACCCCGCACAGGAAGAAGCGGTGATGGAGCTGTTCGTTGGAAACAACGTGGTCCTCAACACGCCGACCGGTTCCGGGAAGTCCTTGGTGGCGCTGGCCGCGCACTTCCGTTCGGTCGCGCTCGGGGAGAAATCTTTTTACACAGCACCGATCAAGGCCTTGGTGAGCGAGAAGTTTTTCGACTTGTGCCGCGTGCTCGGTCCGCAGCGTGTCGGGATGATGACCGGCGACGCGACGGTCAATCGCGACGCGCCGGTGATCTGCTGCACGGCCGAGATTCTGGCCAACCTCGCGCTGCGAGAGGGCGATCGGGCTGAGGTCGACAGTGTCGTGATGGACGAGTTCCACTACTACGCCGACAGGGACCGCGGAGTCGCGTGGCAGATTCCGTTGCTCACCCTGCCCCAGGCCCGATTTCTTGTCATGAGCGCAACGCTCGGGGAGACGCAGGTGTTCGAGGAGGCGATCACCAAGCTCACCGACGTGCCAACGATGCTGGTGAAGAGCACCGACCGGCCCGTACCGCTCGATTTTACGTACAGTGAAGAGAACCTGCAAAACGCGGTCGTCGGCCTGCTCGAAGGCGGCAAAGCGCCGATTTACGTCGTGCACTTCGCGCAGCGCGCTGCGACGGAACAAGCCCAGAGCTTCATGAGCATCGACTTCCTCTCTAAGGATGAAAAGAAGGCGGTGAAGCAGGAGTTGAGCAAGACCCGCTTCGATACGCCTTTCGGCAAGGAGCTCAAGAAGTTCCTGCATCACGGCATTGGAGTGCATCACGCCGGGATGCTGCCGAGGTATCGGCGCCTGGTGGAGCGCCTCGCGCAGGACGGAACGCTTCGCATCATTTGTGGGACCGACACGCTGGGGGTGGGCGTCAACGTGCCGATCCGTACGGTGCTCTTCACGAAGCTATGCAAGTACGACGGCGAGAACACCAAGGTGCTGACCGTTCGGGACTTCAAGCAGATCGCGGGGCGCGCGGGGCGGCGCGGGTTCGACACGCATGGAAGTGTCGTCGCGCAAGCCCCTGAACACGCGATCGAGAACAACAAGCTTCGGGCGAAGGCTGCGGGTGACCCGAAGAAGCTCCGCAAGCTCAAAATGAGGCAGCCGCCAGAACGCGGGTACGCCCACTGGGATGCCGACACCTTCACGCGATTGCAAGGGTCGCCGCCCGAGCCGCTGGTGTCTCGGTTCCGAGTGAGCAACGCGATGATCCTCAACCTCTTCGAGCGGGAGGACAACGGGTGTCTCGCGTTGCGAAGGCTCATTCGAAGCAGCCACGAGGGGCCGACCGCCAAACGGCAACATGCGCGGAGCGCCATCGCCATGATCCGGTCCCTGCGGGATGCGGGCGTGATCGAGCTTGGCCCGGACGGAGCGCGAGTGAACGAAGATTTTCAGTCGGACTTTTCGCTCAACCAGGCGCTGTCGCTGTATGTGGTCGAGGCGGTCGATGTGCTGGACCCGGAGGATGCCGCATACCCCCTGGACGTGCTCACCCTCGTCGAAGCAACACTCGAGCACCCTTGGGCCGTGCTCTACGGGCAGACCAACACGCTCAAGGGGCGTGCCGTTGCCGCGATGAAAGCCGAGGGTCTGGACTACGACGAGCGCATGGCCGAGCTCGAGAAAATCGAATACCCGAAACCCAACGCAGAGTTCCTCTACGGCACATACGAGTTGTTCTCGGAGCGCCATCCTTGGGTCGGAAACGATGCGCTTCGGCCAAAATCGATCGCGCGTGACATGTACGAGCTCGGCATGAGCTTCGTCGAATACGTGAAGGAGTACGGACTTCAGCGCTCAGAAGGCGTGTTGCTGCGGTACCTGACCGACGCATACAAGGGATTCGTGCAAAC
>QMMB01000371.1 GCA_003647035.1 Deltaproteobacteria bacterium
CGGCACCGCGTGGGCGACTGTGTGACGGCCAACGCGGGCGCCGAGACCGTCAGCAAGTGCAGCATCGCGCCGAGCTTCGCACCCGCTGCCGTCGAGCGGCTTCAAAAGAAGAAGAACCTCCGCATCCTCGCAACTGGCGAATGGCTGCCGGCTGACTACGCGGCGCTGCAGTTCAACCGTGTTGGCGGCGGCTTGGTCGCGCAGGATCGGGACGCAACCGGTCCGAGCGAGGTCCGCGCGGGCAAGATCGTGACCAAGCGCCAGCCCACCGACGACGAGCTGCGTGCGCTCGACTTCGCCTGGCGCGTTTGCAAGCACGTGAAGTCCAACGCGATCATTTTCGCCAAGCCCGACCGCACAGTCGGCGTGGGCGCCGGGCAGATGGCTCGCGTCACGGCGGTCGGTATCGCATCCCAGAAGTCAGGGGAGCTCTCGAAGGGCGCCGTCATGGCTTCGGACGCGTTCTTCCCGTTCCCCGACGGGATCGAGGCCGCCGCCAAGGTGGGCATCACCGCGGTGGTGCATCCCGGCGGCTCCAAGGGAGACGACAAAGTCATCGCCGCCGCCGACGCCGCCGACATGGCGATGGTGTTTACAGGCGTTCGCCACTTCCGGCACTGACGATGCGTGTTCTCATCGTCGGAGGAGGCGCACGCGAGCACGCTCTGGCATGGCGCCTGTCGCAGGATGCCGGGGTAGAAGTCATCGGGGCGCCGGGCAACGCGGGTATCGCAGCCGTGGGCCGGACGGTGGCCGTCGACCCGACCGACACGGAGCAAGTCGTGGAGCTCGCCAAGCGAGAGTCTGCGGACCTGGTCGTGGTCGGCCCGGAGGCACCGTTGGTGGCGGGGGTCGTGGACGCCCTTCGCGACAATGGCATCGATGCGTTCGGCCCCGATCGAGAAGCGGCCCGGCTCGAGGGTTCCAAGATCTTCTCCAAGGAGTTCATGGCCCGGCACGATATTCCGACCGCGGGCTTTGCGGTGTTCGACGACCCGGACGCGGCGACACGCTACATCGAGGAAGCCAATCGTCCACTCGTGGTGAAGGCTGACGGCCTCGCAGCGGGGAAGGGCGTCATCGTGGCGAGCAACGCGAAAGAAGCGATCGCGGGCGTCGACCGCATCATGCGGGAGCGCGCGTTCGGTGACGCGGGCGATCGCGTCTTGATCGAGGAGTGCCTGGTCGGGCAAGAGGTGAGCTACCACGTCATTTCCGACGGGCACCGGTTCATCCCGCTTGCTCCGGCTCAAGATCACAAGCGCGCGTTTGACGGCGACAAGGGTCCCAACACCGGTGGTATGGGCGCCTATTCGCCTCCCCCTGTCGTGACACCCGAGATCGAGCAAAAGATCCTCGATCAGGTGATCGAGCCGACGCTGCGGGGCATGACCGCCGAGGGCTGTCCCTTCCGGGGCGCACTGTTCGTCGGACTCATGATCGTCGACGGCGAGCCGCTGGTGCTGGAGTACAATACGCGCTTCGGTGATCCCGAATGCCAGACCTTGGTGACGCGATGGAAGGGCTCGCTCATGCCGCTCATCCGGGGGTCGGCGCAGGGTGACTTCGGTGGGCTGACCCCGCAGTGGGAAGCTCCCGCTTCGCTGTGCGTGGTGCTCGCGGCGGGCGGCTATCCGGGGAGCTACGCCAAGGGGAAGGTGATCACCGGCCTCGAGGAAGCGTCAGCGCTCCCGAACGTGACCGTATTTCATGCCGGCACTGCACTCGACGGTGACGCGGTCGTGACCTCCGGCGGGCGCGTACTCTCGGTCACCGCCATTGGTGAGACGATCGACGAGGCGGCCGAGTGTGCCTACGAGGCCGCCGCCAAGATCGAGTTTGAAGGCAAACAACTCCGCCACGACATCGGCTGGCGGGCCCGCACCCGCTGATGGTCGATCTGGCCGCGCTCGTGAGGGTCTTGGAACGGGGGGGAGTGGTGGCCTGCCCGACCGAAACCTGGCTCGGGTTGCTGGCCGACGCCCTCAACGAGAAGGCCGTCGCGCGGGTTGCAGAGCTCAAGGGCCGGCCGGCTGACATGCCGATCGCTCTCCTCCTTGCAGACGCGCAGGCGGTGGCCGACGTGGCCGAGGTCCCTTCCGCGGCGGCGCGGGCCCTCATGGAGGCTCACTGGCCCGGACCGCTGACGATACTGCTCGCGGCCAAGCCCGGCCTGAGCCCGCGCCTCACCCGCGAGGGCAAGCTCGGCGTCCGCGTGCCCGGCCCGAGCCCTGCGGCCGATCTGGCGCGGGCTTTCGGAGGCCCCCTGACCGCGACCAGCGCCAACCGAACCGGCGAGCCTTCGTTGCGAAGCGCGGACGAGCTTCCGGTGGCCCTTGCGCAGGGGCTCGACGGCGTGGTGCCGGGGGTCTCGCCGGGCGGCGCTCCCTCGACCCTGATCGACGCGACCACCAGCCCGATGAGGCTCCTCCGCGCCGGCGCTATCGAGATTGATCCGGCCACTCTTTGACAGAGGCGGGGCTACTGCGTCACTCTTCGCGTACGGAGGACCGATGGCGCTGATCGAAACGGAAGAAGCTGCACGACGCTTGGCACGAGCGATCTCGAGTGACCTTGCTCTCTACAACGAGGACAAGGTTGCCGAAGGGGTTCAAAATGATAATCTTTTCGAGGTGATGGCTGACGAAGTTCAAGAAGGGCGTGACCTTTATCGAAGCCGGGTCGCACCCGCGCTTCTTCCTCGCAACTTGTACGATCGCGCGATCATCGACCTCCTCGTCCGTTCCAAGGCGCACGTCGAATCGCCGATGTGGTAGGCCTCCCTGCGCAATGACTCTTGACTCGGTTGGGCGGCGGTTCGCCATCGGCTTCATCGTTCTGCTTTGCGCCGGTTGCACAGGCGCTGGGTCCGGAGGGGCTGGAGCGACTGGGGGCGTGGGCGGGACCGGTGGTGCAGGCGGTGGCCAGTGCGGGGAGGAGGCGATCAACGATTGCCTCGACCTGCTGGACTGCTGCCGGGCGATCCTGATCAACCCCGTATTCTTCCAGAGCTGCAACTCCGTGGTCCTTCAGTGTGACCAGGATCGGTGTTTGGAGGTCCTCGGTGGGTACCCGCAGTGCGCGCCCGACCCGGAGCCCGATGCCGGCGCTCCGGACGCTGGCTAGCTTACCCGCAGGGTCTCGAGTGCGCGCTGGAACGTCTCTGGGGGCTCGTTCTCGAAGCGCATCGGGTCGCCTGTGATCGGGTGCGCGAACGCGAGGAGGACGGCGTGCAGTGCCTGGCGGCCAAGCTCGGTCGATGCGCGGCGCAGCTTGGGGTCTCCGATCGACCTTCCGTAGAGCGGATCGCCGAGAACTGGGTGCCCGTGCTCGGCGAGGTGCACGCGGATCTGATGGGTCCGCCCTGTCTCGAGACGGCAACAAACCAACGCACTTCCGTGCAAAAGCTCGATCGTTTCGAGGTGTGTGACCGCCCGCTTCCCACGGTCGCCGCGCGAGGTGAACTTTTTTCGATGGGAGGGGTTTCGAGCGTGGAACGTGTCATACGTGATCGACTGCGGGGGCCGGCCAAGGGCAATCGCGAGATACGCGCGCTCGAGGGCGTGCTGCTGAAACATCTCGACCAGCCGCTCATGCGTTGCGGGTGTCTTGGCGACGACCATCACCCCGCTGGTGTCCTTGTCGAGGCGGTGGACGATTCCAGGGCGTATGGGGTCCGGTCCTCCCTGAACCTCGCAGTGATGGAGCAGCGCGTTGACGAGTGTCCCGTCCGCATGACCGGGCGCGGGATGAACCACGAGGCCCGCCGGCTTGTCGCGGACCCGCAGAGGGGCGTCCTCGACGAGCCCCTCACGGGGACTGTCCTGGGCCTCGGCGTTCATGGCCCCGCGTGGGGCAGGGTGCATGGCGACATCGGCACCAGCCACC
>QMMB01000372.1 GCA_003647035.1 Deltaproteobacteria bacterium
CGTGGGAATCATCGACAGCGCGGCAGCCCGTGCACGGCGCATGTCCGAGTGTGGTTGGTCGAGGAGGCCTTGGTCGTTCGTGTACGAATGCACCGTGACCATGTGGCCCTTTACGATGCCAAAGGTGTCGTGCAGGACCTTGACCAGCGGCGCCAAACAGTTGGTGGTGCACGAGGCACAGCTGACGACGCGGTGCTTCTCCGCGTCGAACTGATCGCTGTTGATGCCTACGACGAAGGTCGCGTCGAGCTCACCCTTGCCAGGGGCGCTGATGATCACGCGCTCCGCGCCAGCCTTCAAATGACCCGACGCGGCTTCCTTCGTACGGAAAAAGCCGGTGCACTCCAGCACGACCTCGGCGCCGAGCTCTTTCCATTTGAGCTTGGCTGGGTCGCGCTCGGCCGAAACCGGGATGCGCTGATCGCCGATCCAGAGCGCGCCATCGTCGGCTTTGACCGGGTGGCCGAAGTGGCCGTGCACCGAGTCCCACTCTAGAAGATGGGCGAGCATCTCCGCACTGGTGAGGTCGTTGATTCCAACGATCTCGACGTCCCCGCCACGCTCAGCAACGATTCGGGCGACACAGCGCCCGATTCGTCCGAAGCCATTGATTCCGACCTTCGTAGCCATTCGTTCGACTCCCTCTGTGCGGCAACGCCGTCCGAATGCACCGACGACGAGGGCGCAACCTAGCGCGCACTGCGTTTCGGTCAAGGAGCCAAGCGCGCGAATAGGTTGCGCTTTTGACCGAAGTCAGCGCGAAGTCCGGCGACGATTTCGCCGACTATTTAGCGGCTATTCCGCGGCTTCTTGCGCGTCGCGAAGCTCGGCCGTCACGAGTTCGAGGACCGCGTTGGTGAACGCAACGATGTCCGAGCGGCTGTGACCACTGTTCCGAAGCTCCCGGTAGACCGACTTCGCGATAATCCGAACGCCGCGGCTGTCCGCCGCCTGGGCCTTCGGGTCCCGTGTTCTGGTTGCTGCCCCCATGTTGCCCCGAAGACCATGCAGATTGCGTGCCAGTTATAAAAAACGATAATGCACGCGGTTTACGCGCTCGCTTTACACCGGAATTTACAACAGAGGGCAGTTTTTGCCACACCTGAATCCAAAAACGTCACACCCCCCTCCCAGTGCGCAAGAGGTTGCGCGTTTGGAGCGTAACCGCGTACCTGGCTGCGCACGTAACCTCCCGGGAAGACCGAGATTTCGGCTGCTTGGCCGATTTTGAGTCAGCCCGTCTCGAGCGCCACGCGGAGCTCCCGGAGCGCGCTGGTGTGGAGCCGGCTGGCCCATGACTTGGAGATGCCGAGCTCCTTGGCCATGGCATCAATAGACCGGCCTTCGAAGTAGAACCCGCGAACCAGAACCCTTTGCCTGGGAGACAGAGCGGGGAGGGCCTTCAAGAGCCGGGCCACACTCTCGTTCTTGAGGAGCGCCGCCTCGGGGCTTTCGTCGCCCAAAGACCCCTGCAGCACGGTCGCGGTAGTGAGGCTGCCGCTCATTCGCACAAACCCCTTGTCGAGGTCCGTGGGCGCGGCGGTTAGAGTGGTTTGGGAGGCTGCCTGGAGGCGCTCATGGGCCCGGCGGGGCAGTCGGGACATCTTGCGCACCCCGTCCAACATGGCCCCGCGGACGCGGTGATACGCAAAAGCCTGAAACTGGACCCCTCGGCCTGGGTCGAAACGATTCCAGGCCTCCAGTAGCCCTCCGAAACCAAATGCGATCAGGTCGTCGAGATCGCCCCGAAGCGACAGCTCGCGCCGAAGCCGGTGCGCCAGACCGTGAACCATCCTCTCGTGCTGGGTGATGAACTCGGTGCCCTGCATGCCCACTCCTGAACGGATTTCCTTTAGCCAAGTGGGTGAATGAAGTCAAACCGAATACATTTACCTACATTCAACAGGGCCTAGGCGGAGTCGGAACTCTGAGGTATAGCGGCGCAGTGAAACCAGCGCGCCCAGGAATCGTCAGCGCAAATCGGCCCCGTCTGGGGTCATTTGCAACGTTGGTCGACCAAATCGTGGACGACGACAGCGCTCTCGACGGGTTAGCGTTTGCGTACGCCGAGCTAGCGGAGCCCGACCGTCAGGCACTGGCTCGGGCGGTCGTGCAGGATGCGGGGGACCCGACCCAGGCGCTGCTCGCCTTTCTCGCCGTCGAAGAGAGCCCTAGGCTCCAGCAGCGTCTCACGGGGCTCATCGACCAGCATGGGCATGTCGATCAGCGCGCATTCCTCGAAGGCACGGAGGCTCTCGGCGCGGCACGCCTGAGTCAATCCCTACCCGGGCTCGCACCCGAGTCACTCTATATCGCCTGGAATGACAGTAAAATTCACAGCATCCAGATCGAACCTCGAACAGACCTGCAGACTGAACCGTTCCCAGGGACAGTTCCGAGCGCCTTCCCAGGGACGGTTGCCGTGGCCGAGGTGGTGGAGACACTGGCGCCGCTGGTCTGGCAGTATATTCGGTCGGGGGGCGAGCTCCCGCCCGGAGTTGAGCGCTTCGCGGGGTTCTTTTCGGTCGCCTAGCTACGGGTGACCGTTGCCGTTGCCCAGCAGGGCGCCCTCGAACTTCGTCGTCTCCATCAGCGACCCGTCCTCCGCATCCCGCCGCACCATGAAGAAGTGCCGGGTGACGGAGTTGTTGTGCTCCCGGGCAACAACCATGATCGCGTTCATCCCAGGGTGAACGGGAATCTCGGCATCGAAGCTGAGCTCCGTAGGGGTCGTGCTGCCCTCGTTCGACTCGTAGTAGACTTTGTGCCGGCTGGTCGAAATGTAGAGATCGCGTATCCGCTGGTCGTCGATGGCCTTGCCTTGGACCCGGAAGACGTCATCGCGCGTGACGTAGCTGTCGAGCCCGACGAGCTTGATTTCGGGCGGAGCATGGCCTGTGACCCAATCAAGCACGGGCTCCTTGGCCACCTGACCCTTCGCGGCGGGCGATGCGGGGGCCGACGCTACCCAGCCGGGACGTCCGTCACCCAAATCAACGCGAGCGAACGCTCCCTTCGATGCCGTGTGCAGCAGGAGAGCCGCCTCGTCCATGGTGGCGATCACCGGCGCGCGCTCGCCCGGCCATTCGCGAATTTTCGTGCCGGCCCCAAGCCTCACGGTGCGCTTCTCCGATAGATTCGTGACTCGACCCGATTCACCGAGAATCGGGACCTTGAGCTTGTGACCCGCCATGGCGCCGAGCTGGGTATCGCGGACCTCCAACAGGAGCGTGGCCTCTTCGTCGTTGAAGCCGGGAAGCACCTCGAATGAAAAGGGCACGACCCATTCCTCGCCGGCACGCAGCGTGTCTCTTCGGAAGCGTCCGTCGTGGAGTAGCACGCCCGCACCGCTCTTGTTTTGAAGGTTCGCCTGCACCTCGAAGGTGTCGACGTCGCTGACATTTTTGACGGTGAAGTACAGCGTCACTTCCTCACCAGGCTGCACCCGGCCATCGCCATTGCCGCGGATGTTGTCGGCCACCTGAAGGCCGTAAGCGAACCGCGGATCAGGCAGGGCCTCGATCGTCGCGCGCACCTCGACGGGCCCTGGGGCATGCCCGTGCGCCTCTTCGAGCTCTATGCGAATCGCATCGGCGCGATCCATCATGTTGCGCGGGACGCGGCAGACGCGCTCGTCATTCTCAGTAACGCAGTGGCCGAGCGTCGTCGTCCAGGAACGCGTTTGTCCCGGGTCAAGCCTGCCAAACATCAGCTCACGTCCCTCGAACCACGGGTTGTCGCTTCGGGTCGTTGCGCGCAGCTGATACAGGGGCTGGTCGCCCTGATTGGTCACCTCGACGCGGAGCGACAGCGGGCCGCCCGCGCGAGTCGGTTTGTCCCCCGAGCTGGTCGTGGCGACGACGCGAACTTTGCTGGGGCC
>QMMB01000373.1 GCA_003647035.1 Deltaproteobacteria bacterium
CCATGGAAGAAATGATGCGCGAAGCCATGGCCGCCGACGAAGAAGGCGAAGACGACGAAGACGACGAGGAAGCCCCGGAGCCAGATCCCAGCGAGTGAGCGCGGCTGCGCCGGCTCAGTAAGCACGGCTGCGCCGGGGTGGCGGCCATGATAGGGTCACTCGCTCCATGGCGTACACCGTTCTCGCGAGGAAATACCGTCCGCAAAGCTTCGAAGACCTAGTCGGTCAGGAGCACGTTGCGCGAACGCTCGGCAACGCCATCAACGCCGATCGCGTCGCGCACGCCTTCCTGTTCACCGGGGTTCGTGGCGTCGGCAAAACCACCACGGCACGCCTGCTCGCCAAAGCGCTCAACTGCGAAAAGGGCCCTACTCCGACCCCTTGCAACGAGTGCGGCCCCTGCCTCGACATCACGGCGGGCATCGACGTGGACGTCCAGGAGATCGACGGGGCGTCGAACAACAGCGTCGAAGACGTGCGCCGTCTCCAAGAATCTCTCCCGTACCGGCCGCAGCGCGACCGCTACAAGATCGTCATCGTCGACGAGGTTCACATGCTGTCGACGGGCGCGTTCAACGCCTTCCTGAAGACGCTGGAGGAGCCGCCGGATCACGTGAAGTTCATCTTCGCGACCACCGAAGGCCACAAGGTGCCGGTGACGATCCGCTCGCGATGTCAGCAGTACGATTTTCGATTGATCCCCCACCGACTCATCGCTGAGCGGGTGCGCACGATCCTCGATGCGGAGTCCTTGTCGGCGGACGACGAGGCGATCTCCGTTGTGGCCCGCGAGGCGGCCGGGTCGATGCGAGACGCGCTGACTCTGCTGGATCAACTCGTCGCGATCTCCGACGATCGGATCACCTCGGACACGGTGGCGGCGAGCCTCGGAATTGCAGCACGGGAGGCGCTCTACGACGTAGTCCGCGCAGTGCTCGAAGGTGACGGTGCGGGGGTCGTCGGCGCCCTCGACGGCCTGGCTAGCAAGAGCGTCGACATGCCGCACTTTGCCCGCCAGTTGCTTCTACTGATGCGCGATCTCGTCGTGCTCAAGCTAGGCGCGGGCGATCCGGCCGAATGGGTCCCAGAAGAGCGAGAGGCCGCCGAGGCCCTCATCGGCGCCATCGACATCCTCGGGCTCCAGCGTGCATTTCGAGCGATGTCGAGGGTGATGGGCGAGATGGCCCACAGCCCCAACCCGAAGCTCATGCTGGAAATGGGGCTGGTCCGCGTCGCGACTCGACCACCCCTTCAGTCGGTGTCCGAGCTCCTGGCTCGATTGGACGCGCTCCAGGGAAGCTCTGGCGCAACGGGAGGCTCGGTCGGAGGCCCGACAGGAAGGCCGGGAAGTCGTCGCCCTCGCAAGCCGAACCCGAAAGCAAAGGCTCAACCCAAGCCTGCTACGGCGCCAGAAGCCACGTCGGAGCCTGACGCGAAGCCGGAACCTGAAGCCAAGCCGGAGCCTGAAGCGAAGCCACAAGACCCCGACCAACCGATCATGCCAGCGACCAAGCACTCGGGCGGTTTTCACACCAGCAGCGGAGAGGTGCTTACGCCGATTCGAAGGGCGGCGCTTCAGGAGTGGGAAGAGTTGGTAGGCGCCCTCGAGCAACAGCAACCGGCGCTCGCGGCGGTGCTCGAGCATGGGATTCCGAAGGCAGTCGGCCCGGACCGGATCGTCCTTTCTTTCAAGGACGGCTCGTTCTACGGGCGCCAGGCGGAGTCGCCCGAATCGATCGCGGCGATCGTGCAGATCGCGGAGCAACGGCTCGGCTCGCGCCCCAAGATCGAAATTCGGTTTGATGCGCAGGGCGAGGCGGTGACCAAGACCGTGGCCGCGGTCGCCGCTCAGCGCAAAGAGGCGGAGGTCGAGGCAAAGCGCAAAGAGGCGCTCAACCACCCGCTCGTTCGCGAAGCCGTCGACGTATTTCCCGAATCAGCTGGAAAGCTGAAAGTACACATCGAGGCGGACTGAGAGGGTCGAACAATGATGGCCAACGACCCGATCGCATCGCTCATCTCGTTGCTGGCTCGGCTGCCCGGCGTCGGGGAGCGAACCGCCGCGCGACTGACCTTCTACGTCCTCGAGGGAGACGCGCAGTACGCAGAAGCGCTGGGCCGCGCACTCGGTACGATCCACGACGATGTCACGCGATGCGAGCTCTGTGGCAACTACGGTGCCGAATCCCGATGCTCGATCTGCCAAGATCCCCGCCGCGACGAGTCGCTCATCTGCCTAGTCGCGAAGGTGCCGGATTTGATCGCCCTCGAAGCGCTGGGGAGCTTCCGTGGGCGCTATCACGTCCTGCACGGCTTACTGGCCCCGCTCGACGGTATAGGTCCCGATCAGCTCCCCCTCGATGCTCTGGAACGCAGGATCGCCGACGAGAAGGTCAAAGAGATCATCGTCGCGACGCCGTTGAATGTCGAAGGCGAGGCAACAGCGCTGTATGTCGCGGACGCGCTCTCGTCGTTACCCGTGTGCGTTTCGCGGATCGCAGCGGGTGTCCCGCATGGCGGAGAGCTCGAGTTCACCGACCAAGTGACGCTGGGCCGCGCGCTCGAGGACCGGCGCGCGGTACGTTAGCGCCCAAAACCATGTGAAATCACGTTCTTTCGTCGCCTGCGCGGCGATCTTTGAATGTTTCGCAAGGCCCGCTCGTAGAACAGCGAGAGGTGGCCCCATGGTTCGATTCATACTTTTGCCAGTCATCGTGTGCGCCTTGGTGCTGACCAGCACCAAGGCCGCACACGCCGAGGTCGTCGTCGTCCGCCCGGACGACGCATCGTCCCAGGTCGTGATCAAAACCAGCCCCCCGACGGTCGTCGTCGTCAAGCACAGGTCGATCCCACAAGCCCAGGTCGTACAGACTCCGCCGCCCAAGCGAGACCGCAAGGTCGGGCTTCACTTCGACGTGGGCGGCACCTTCGGCCCGCAGGTCGTGATGGGCGGTTTCTCCGGCGCGATCCGCTTCCGGCCCAAGGAGCACGTTGGAATCGACCTGGGCTCCGGCTACTTCGCGGGAAACGACTACCAGGGCTTCTACCGAACCGAGATCCCACTCACCGCGAACGTACTGTTCTTCGTAAACCCACAGCACAAGTTGCAGCTCTACTTCTTGATGGGCCCGGGTGTCTCGTTTGGCCGCGTCAACACGTTCAACGAGGTGCGGCGCATGACGCACATCGGCGGACAGGCTGGAATCGGACTCGAGCTCAGGCTTGCACCGGCTTTCGCGCTGAACGTCGACGCGCGCGGCATCATCCGCCATCGGATCGACAACGACCCAAGACCAGAGTTCATCGACGGAACCCGCAGCACGAACACATCGGGTGGTGCAGTGCTGACCTTTGGCGGAACTATCTATTTCTAGTGTGCGGATCTTTTCGCCCGCACACCGGGGCTACTCCGGGCGGTTGCTGGTCCGGCGGCCACTGAACAGCTTCTTGAAGAAGCCGTCGCCCTCCTCACCCTCTTCGCCTTCACCCGGGAGCGCGGGCGGCAAGCTCCTCACGGCGTCGTCTTCTCCGACCCTCTCGAGCTCCTCGAGCTCGTCCTCGTCGACGAGCAATATGGAGTCGGTCTCATCGATGATTTCGATCTCGGTGTTCTCGTCGTCCCAGCCGGCGTCGGCAGCCTCGGGCGCGCGACTCGGAGCGATGTGCACGCCATCCGCAAGTGCGCTGAGCTCGCCATCGACGGCTTTCAAGTCGAGCCGCTCGGCGTCCGCGAAACGACCCCGAACCTCGGAGCTCTCCTCGTCGGTCTTGCCAAGCTCCACGAGTGCCTGGTCCACCCCGGCCAGTTTCTCTTCGAGGACGGTCACGTGATCAATGTCACAGGAAATCGACGCCCCGTAAAGTCTTTCACTCGAAA
>QMMB01000374.1 GCA_003647035.1 Deltaproteobacteria bacterium
ACTTCATCATGGAGTTTCTCGACGGCGAAGACCTGGGGAACGTTCTCGGCAGAGAGGTCACCGTCGATGCCGATCGAGTGTGCGGCATCGTGCTTCAGTGCTGCCGCGCGCTATCGGCAACGCACGCCAAGGGGATTGTTCACCGCGACATCAAACCCGAGAACATCTTCCTCACCAAGCGCGACGGCGTCGACGATTTCGTCAAGATCGTCGACTTCGGCATCGCCAAGATGAGTGACATCGAAACCGACGGCGCGCCGGGGCGCAAGCTGACCAAGACGGGAATGATCTTCGGTACGCCGGAATACATGTCACCCGAACAGGCGGCCGGAAAAGAACTGGATCACCGTGTCGACGTGTATGCGCTTGGCATCATCCTTTACGAGTGCCTCGCCGGTCGCGTCCCGTTTGAAGGGGATACCTTCATGGGGGTGCTTACCCAACACTTGTTCGCGGAGCTGCCGCCGATCGCCGAGATGAATCCGCAGGCCAAAGTGAGCCGGGAGCTCGAGCTGGTGATCCGCAAGGCGCTCGCCAAGGATCCTGACGACCGATACCAGGACACCGAGGAGCTGGCCGAGGCGATCGACTGTGCCCTCGACGGGCGTCTGAGCCGTGCGACGGTGAAGACCCCTCCTTCCGCATTTGGCCCGCCGTCTCTGAGCTACCTTGCACCGGTGCCACGCCGAAAGACGTCGCGCTGGGTTTGGGCGGCGACGGCCGTTGGTGCAGTGGCTGCGCTAGTGTGGGTGGCTCTCGGACCTGTCTCGGGGCCCGGGAGCGAAGCAGGGGCCAGCCCTGCGCCTGCGGAGGCGGGGCCGGGGGTCGAGATCGACGAGCCCGTTCTCGGTGATGTCGAGCCAGAGCTCACGGTGGTCAACGTCCACGTGGCGACCGATCCATCCGGGGCCCGAATCATTCTCGACGACGGGGTGGTGGGCTGCGCCACGACCCCGTGTACGCTCGAAACCGAGCGAGGGTCGACGCTGGTGATTCGCGCCAAGCTTGGTAAACGCAGGGGCCGCACCGCGATCACCCCGACCCAAGAGGAAACGGTCTTGATCGAGCTCCACGCCCCCAAGAGGCCCCAGCCAAAACCTCGCAACGCCGAGGCTCCCAAGCGCAAGCGTGACCAGCCTGCCCGATCCTCGGACCTCAAGGTTCCCGAGTGGGCTAAGTGAGCGACGCTGAACGCAAGACGTTAGCGGATCTCGAGTGGGACCAGGTGGAGCAGGCGGTCGCGGATCGCTGTCAGGGTCCGCTTGCCGAGGGCCTCTCTTTGCACCTCGCCGAGTCGTTCGAGGAGACCGAGCGGATGCTTGCGGAGGCGAGAGAAGCCCGGACGCTGCTCGAGCGGAACGATCCGCTGCCGCTCGATGGTATCTGCGAAATCGCGTCCTCGCTGCAGCACCTCGAACGTGAGGGCGTGCTCGACGCAAGCGCGCTGAAGGACATCCGCGTGACATTGCGGGCGGCGGCTGCGCTTCGGCGGTTTCTCGCTCAGCGCAAAGATAGCCTTCCGTATCTGCATCGTGCGTGCGCCATCGACCCCACGCTCGACGGCCTCGCGGCAGAGGTCGGGATGTCGATCGGGGATGACGGCACGCTCCTCGATTCCGCAAGCGCCGAGCTTGCGCGGCTGCGTGAGGAGGTCGGCAACCTTCGTCGGCGCATCGTGCGGAAGCTCGAAGACCTGATTCAGAAGCGAAGCGCGATCTTGCAGGATTCGTTCTATACGATTCGGGAAGGACGCTACGTCCTTCCCGTTCGCACGGACGCTCACGAGCGCTTTCACGGCATCGTGCACGGATCGAGCGCCAGCGGTGCGACGATCTTCGTCGAGCCGCGAGAACTCGTCGATCGCGGCAACCGTCTCAAGATGGCCCAGGGCGAGCTCGAGCGGGAGGAGCGGCGAATCCTAGCTGCTCTGTCGGAGTTGGTGCGCCAGTACGTGCCACAGATCCGTGCCGCCGCCGAGGCACTCGACCACGCGGACTTGCGCGGTGCTAGCGCACAGCTTGCCGTTGATCTGGGCGCCCAGTTCGTCGAGCTGTGCCAGGAGCCACGCATCACGCTGCGCGGGGCTCGCCATCCATCGTTGGTGTTGGCCGGAGTCGAGGTGGTGCCCAACGATATCGAGCTCTCGGGGGGAGAGGCGCTCGTGATCTCAGGGCCGAACGCTGGCGGCAAGACCGTCGCCCTCAAGATGCTCGGCCTGGCGGCCCTCATGACGCGAGCAGGTCTGGCCGTTCCGGTCGACGAAGGGAGCGCCTGTGGATTCTTCTCGCCGGTGCTTGCAGCGGTGGGCGATGAGCAGAGCCTCGCCCGGAGCCTATCGACGTTCTCCGCACACATTGTGACGCTCCGAGGCGTACTCGCGCAGGCGGGCGAGCGCGTGCTGGTGTTGCTCGATGAGCTTGCGGGTGCCACCGATCCGGAAGCTGGCGCCGCTCTGGCGTGCGCGATCGTGAAGACCCTGGTGGAGCGCGGGTCAGCAGTGGCCGTCACCACCCACTATGAAGCGTTGAAGGCGCTCGCGGCGGAACGCGAAGAGATGCACAACGCGTCCGTCGGATTCGACTTCGACACCATGTCGCCCACTTTCCGGATGACGATGGGCGTGCCTGGCGGCTCGAACGCGCTCGAGGTCGCGCGACGCTACGGGATCCCCGCGGAAGTCATCGATCAGGCACGCAGTGCGCTGCCCGAGCATTCCCGCAACTTCGAAACTTTGGTGGCGAAACTCGACGCAGCGACCAAGGCGGCGCTCGACGAACAGTCGGCCCTCGAAGAGGATCGAACTAGAATCAACCAAGAGCGAGCAAAGCTCGACCTGCGCGGTCAGGAGCTCAAGGCACGCGAGGCCAAAGGGCTCGGGAGGGAGTCCCAGAAGTTAGTCGACCAGGTCAGGGAGCTTCACGCACGGCTCGATCACGCCAAGAAGGAGCTTCGGCAGCGTTCCGAAGCCGAGTCGGTAGAGGCGGCGTCCAACGCGTTGCGCGAGGGAGCCGAGCTTCTCGGCGAGCTCGATGCCCATCGACTGTCGCTGGAGCCGGAGCCGGTGGAGACTTCAGCGCTCGACCCCACCGCCGTTCGAGTCGGCGATCGGGTTTGGGTCGAGCGGCTACGAAGCCCGGCCGACGTGATCGCAGGGCCCGCGCGCGGCAAGGTTCGCGTCTCCGCGGGCATGATGAAGCTATGGGTCGATGTGACCGACCTGCGCGCACTCAAGGAAGTCTCCATTGCGCCGGTCCGAGAATCGAGTGCGGCTTCCGCCGCGCACTCGAGGCCGCAGCGCGCACTCCGAACCAGCGACAACACGCTCGACGTTCGCGGGCTTCGCGCGGATGACGCGGTGGCGTTGGCCGAGGCGTTTCTCGATCGGATGTACGGCGCCGCCGAGTCCAGCGTGTTCATCGTTCACGGGGTGGGCAGCGGTGCGCTTCGCGTGGCGATCCACGAGCACCTCGCGCGGGACGCGGCCTATGTCGAGGGGTTCCGCCAGGCGACTCGAGACGAGGGCGGACCGCAGGTGACAGTCGTGTCTCTCAAATAGCCGAAGCGGTTTAGGCGTTGGCTTTCTTAGGCTCGCCCTCGGTCATGCCCGGCTTTACGGCGAACTGCCAGACCGCAAGGCCGAAGGCCACCATGGCGATCGACGACCATTGCGCCGGCGTCAGCCCAGCGTACCGAACATCGCCTCCTTCGAGCGGCGCAGCTCGGAGGAAGTCCAGGAAGAATCGAACTGGCGCGTACACCAGCGGAAGGAGGACGCAGTAGAAACCAACGGGACGGCGCCTTCGATGCGCGAGCCAGATGAACAGCCGGATGATCAACGCCGGGTGGGGCACGTGGAAACGCCGGACCCAGGGGAGC
>QMMB01000375.1 GCA_003647035.1 Deltaproteobacteria bacterium
CGGCCGCGCAAGCGCGATGTCTCCGAACCAGTACCGTTCTAGCGGCTTCATCGCGCGGCTGTCCTCACCGTCTCGTGTGCTCGCTCGCCGCCGCATCGAAGGCTGTACTCACGAACGCTGCGATCATCGTCGCAACGATTGATGAGCTCGACCTGCAAGACATCTTCCGCCTCGCACTGCTTTCGAAGAAACGCGTCGACCACGGCGCGTCTGCCCTGTCCAACGTAGTCGACCCAGTCTTGATGGACGAGCTTCTCTAACGGGATTGCTTCGCGCTGCCCGTCGAACCGTTCGAGCGACACACTCGTTTTGCACGATGGTGTGGCAGGCGCATTGAGGCTCCGCCAGGTGAAGCGCTCGTCCCCAGAGTCCTCGCGCCCGAGGTACGTTAGCGGAATCAGAAATTGAAGCGCGACGAAGGCGGCGATGAACGCGCCTGTTCGCCGGCGGGCTTTCGGGCTCGGGTGTGCGGGAGGTGGCTCGGTCTCGGAAGAGGCCATTACCTCAACATCGGCGCCCAGCGGCGTCGTGTCAAAAGAAGCTGGGTGCGGTGTTCGACGGGGCGGCGCGAGTCGCTGTGCCCAGCTGGAAGGAGACCCCGTCCTGGCCGGAGTAGACGATGTCGATTCGG
Organism: Deltaproteobacteria bacterium; assembly: GCA_003647035.1. GTDB lineage: Bacteria > Myxococcota_A > Polyangia > Polyangiales > Houyiibacteriaceae > SG8-38. The sequence goes on from QMMB01000375.1 coordinate 632, forward strand.
TCCGGCTGCGAGAGGGCATCGGGGCTCCGCGCACCGAGGCTGTCGAAGTCTTCGTCGCTGCCGCCGAGGACATCGCCTATGGACCGCCACACGAGCAGCTCATCTGAGACCGCAAGCTCCACCGACCAGCGCGTGCCGGTACGCCGCGCGTAGTAGAGCTGGTACGCGCTATTGTGGATGATCAAGCTTGGGTCGGTGATCTCTGAAGTGGCATCGTCCACGCGGGTCAGCCTCTCGAGGCCACCATCGACCACCCGCTCCCAACCGATATCGATGTCGCTTGAATAGAACGCGTGAAGCTCGGTCGCACCGTCGGAGAGCGTCGCCCGCACGACGAGCAACCAAAGTCCGTCGCGGTAGACGGCGCTCGGGGCATCGTACGAAACTACGCCGCCCGTGGGTGTGAGGATCGGGCCGTCAAGCCTCACAAACACCGGAGTGTCCTCGACTGACGTGGCCGCACCGATGCTCCCCACGCCTTCCGAATCCCGCGCCGTGTAGAACAAGAACAGCAGGTTGCCGTCCGACACCAACTCCGGGTCGCCAACGCCCAGCGCCTCGTAGGACTCGGTCGCGATGAGCGCAGGTTTGCCATCACTGAGGAAGAACTCGCCGGGCGCATCCTCTTCCGAAACGAAGATCTCCCCGCCGACTTCGTAGGCCATGAGTTTGCGCACCCCCTGGTCGACGATCGAGGGGCCGCTTCCGAACGCGTGGTCCGTGACTGCATTGCCGTCGAGGGTGATCGTGACGGCCTGTCGCTGGTTCCACGATGCCGGGTTGTCACAGAACGACAAAGCGACCTCGATGACGGCAATCGCCGCGCTGGTGGTAGCAGCCCCGAGGTTCCGCCCAAAGGCCACGAATCGAGCCTGTTGGAGTGCCGCTGCATCAAAGGAGTAGGTCCCTAGGGGCACCCCATCGCGTAGCACCTGCGCCGACCCATCGGGCGACAAGACCAATCGCCACCTCGTGTTGTCGGTGCCGGCGTCGAACGACTCAGCGACCGCATTGCCGATCATTACGTTCACCACCTCGCGCGAGCCGCTCAGGAGCAGCCCCACCTCGGCGTCGACGAAGGTATCCGGCGCATTCGACGTGAACGCGATGCCGGCGCTTTCGAGGCAGGTTCCGTTGCATCCGACCGGCAACGTGAACTGGACTTCGACCTCGGCACGTTGCGAGGAGAGATCCACCAATTCCCCGATCACCACGCCGCCTTCCGCCGTCGCTGTGCCGTTGGGTATGAGGCCCCGGCCGCTGAGTACCGGTTCGAGCTGGCCGAAGGGGACCGCGTCCGATCCGCCGTCTTGTGCGCACACGTCGGTCGTTTGCCCCGCGCACTGCCGGAAATCCAGCGCGGCAGGTAGTGGCGCGTCATCGACGATCGCAGCGCAGCACGTGCCCGTTTTCACGCAGCAGGATGCGAACGCTCCACATTCCGCGTCGCCGCACGCGTCCGCACTCACGTAGCAGGCCGCCGCTGTCCGCGCGTAGCCTCCTGCCCCCGGGGCGTCGATCCCGCCAAGAATCTCGTCCGGATTCCGCTGCGGATTCGCGAGCAGCAGGTCCACAGGATTGGACTCGAAAGCGGCGTCGACGTTGACCCCTTCGGCACCACCCTGACCACCCGCGTCCGCGGCGGTGCCGCCAGTGCCGCCAGTGCCCGCATCGAAGTCTGGCGCCGGCCCACTCCCTCTGCTGACCGAGTCGTCGTTGCAACCCGCCACGACCAACGCCAGCAGAACTACCAAAGGCAGCCATTTGCGGTGCTGGTTTCGTCGATTTTGGCTCACGGTTTGCTCCAAGTTTGCTCCAAAGGGATTAATTGGTCGGTGCGACCCCCACCCGGTAACTTCAAGCGCCGTGCCAACAGGAACCGGAGGCGGCTGGGATCGTCCGCTCGGGGGGCTACGGCGATTCCAGTGATATTGCACTCCCTATCGAGGCACCCACTTCGAACCAAGGTCGAGCGATTACTCAGAATGGGGTTCACAGGGAAGGGCACAGGCTCTGGAAGCTCGAACTCGAGGACCGAAGTGTCGTGGGTTCGTGCCTCTGCGAGCGCCACCGCCCAGTCGCCCGGGGTGCTTTGAGCCAAGAACCAGATGCGGAGGCGCATCCCGTCTTCTTCAAACGAGATCAACGGCTCGGGTGAGCGGATTCCGGCCGCCGCAAACGGCCCGAGCTCGCTCGCGACGAGCACCACGCGCCGCAGGGGACCACCGGCTTCGTAGATCACTTCGAGCGCCCGCGAGATACGAACCGCATGAATCTCGGTCGCTGCGCCAACTCCCTCGACGCATGTGAACAGCAGCCAGTACCCCTGCTGTGCCTCCGGATCCACTGGAATTAGCGCTGGATCGCGCAGGCTCACGCATTCGGGGATGTCGTCGGGCGAGACGGTTGGGGTGCTGGGCAGTGCGATGGAGGTCGTCGGCGCACCGACCGGCCGGACGATTTGAATCCCGAACAGGTCTCGTTCGCTCGGGCTCGTGACCACCTCACGCGCGAAAGACAAGACGAGGTCGCGAAGCTCCTGGTCCGCGTTGAGCTCAGCGAGAAGATGCGGCTCCCGAACGCTCCGGTTGTTGTCGCATGTGCCATCCAAACAGGACGGCGGATCATCGCCGACCTTGGGCGACCCGCTGCTCTCCCAGGTATCGAGACGCCAGTCGCCTCCTTCGTCGGTCGCGACCCTCGCGTGCCCCAGGGCGTAGCCAACATGGGTGGTCGGCTCGAGCTCGGGGCCGTTGTTGCTCCCCTCGACGATCAAGTCCCACTGGACGTCGGAAACCGAGTTTCGTGAGCTGGCCAACGCCGGCGAACCCACATACGCCGCCACCCAAGAAGGGGCGAACTCGAGGCTCGACCCACTCAAGGTTGCACTTTGTTCATCGAACTGGCTCGGATTGGCACAGTCCTGCTTCGCGGCCTCCAGGGGACCCACATAGACGCCGTCGCCCTGACCCTGCGCGGCCACGTGGAGCCCTGGGATCTCGGCGCAGTCGCCCGTGGTGACGAGGTCCCCGATCGCAGCCACGGTGAAGTCCTCGAGCAGCACGTCTCCGGCCACGGTCACCTGGGCTTTCATGATCGGGAGGTTGAGGTCGTCGAGGGTCGGACGAAGCTCGATCTCGACATCGACGCTTTCATTCACTCCGGCCGTGCCACGCGCGACTTCGACGTCGGCCTGAGTCACGAGAACGAGACCGCCGGCATGAAGTGTCACCGCGAGCTC
>QMMB01000376.1 GCA_003647035.1 Deltaproteobacteria bacterium
AAATCGACGAAGAGCACCGCGTAAGCGACATCTAGAAACGTCTCCAGGCGCCTCAGTTGTCGGCGTCCAGTCGCGGCGGTGGCTTCGTCTACGGTACTCTCCATGGCTCGACGCTCAGGTTTGATGATGCCGGATCGGGAGACTCGCTGCACCCACGGGCAATGTCAATCCCGGAGGCGTCGACCGCGTGCATGGGAAGGTGTCGTTGACTAGTGGCTACGTAGCCACTGCGAGCAGCGACTCCGACGGGTAGAGTCCGCGCGCAACAACTGTTCACATGTTTGGTATGGTCACACACAACCTCGAGCGCCGCATCCACAAGCCTTCCGAGGTTGAGCTCGGAGTCGAACCTGGGAAGGTTGGTTTTCAGGTGACCGAGCCGATGACCGAGACCATGAATGACCCCCGATGGAAGCTCCGCCTCATCGCGTTCGTAGGTGCGCTGGTCACATCGGCGCTCTGCTCGTCGTGGGCGTGGGCGCAGTCAGTAGAAGAACCGACGCTTCGGGTGTTTCCGCGCGAGTCCCTCTTCGCCCCACTTGCTGCAGACCTTCGGTGGCCTCGATTTGCGCTTGGTTACCTGTACCACTTCGACGACGCAGACTTCACCCACATCGGCACGGTCGACGCGGGGGCGTCAATCGCAATCGTTCAGCAAAACCGACCCGGGCGAGGCAGCTGGGAAATCGGCATTCAGGGCGGCGTGTTCTCGATCTTCGACTTTGGCGCGCCGTCGAACGACTTGGTGAACGCCGACTATCTCGGCGGAATCACGTTTACCTACGCGTTCGATTCGCTCTCCATCTTGACTCGGATCATCCATCAAAGCTCACACCTCGGCGATGAGTTCCTTTTGAACAACGAAGTCGAGCGCCTCAACCTTTCGTTTGAAGAGCTCGGTGTATTGCTCTCGTACGATCCGTTCGAATGGCTGCGCGCATACGCGGGAGCAGGAGTCATGGTGCGGCGCGAGCCCTCGAACCTGGATCGCTGGTCGCTCGAAGGCGGTCTCGAGTTTCGTCCTTTCACCACCTCTACGAAGCACCGGCTCGAGATCTTGTTGGCACTCGACGTGAGGTTCTGGCAGCAAAGCAGTTGGCAGCCCGATGCCTCCCTCGTCGCCGGCGTGACACTCGATCCGGTCGGAGAATCGAGTTACCGGGTCGATTTTCTCATCAAGTACTACAACGGCCATTCCCCGAATGGACAGTTCTTCACGCGCCGGATCCAGACGCTCGGCCCCAGCATCCACCTGTACTTCTAACCGCGCTCCTCAGGACACGAGGGGGCGTTCGGCGGGAGTGGACGCGCCCATAAAGAGTGCGGCGGCCGTACGGCCGATTGTTTTTCACGACGGTTTTTACCCTATTTTGATTCCAACGTCGTCCGTGAGAAGGTTTCGTCCGGCTCTGTCGTCGCGGTGTGCCCTAGAATTGATCGAGCACTGCGGAGGGGTCGAACGACCAAACCCGCCGCCGCCTCCCGTGCTATATGACCCCCTTGCAACCGCCTGCAGATCGAAGGAGCCGGGGATCGCTGCGCTGAACGACAGGCTGAGGGCGATCGTGAAAGACGTGCCGCCCTCGGTGGTGGTCTTCCTGATCGCGCTCCCGCTGTCTATGGGCATTGCGCGCGCGTCGGGCATGCCGGCCATGCTCGGGCTGATCACCGCAGTGGTGGGCGGCATCACCGTGGGCTTCCTCGGCGGTGCGCCCCTTCAGATTTCGGGGCCGTCGGCGGGTTTGATCGTTCTCGTGCTCCAATGGGTCGGCACCTATCGCAGCGAGGAGGACCCCTATGGCATCACCAGCATCGCCGTCATCGTCATGTTCGCGGGCCTGCTGCAGGCGGCCGCGGGCTTTCTCCGGCTCGGAACCTATTTTCGCGCGGTCTCCCCGGCAGTCATCCGCGGGATGTTGGCCGGGATTGGGATCATCATAGTCGTCAAGCAGTTCCACGTGATGATCGACGACGTCGTCGAAGGCAGTGTCCTCTACAACATCTACAAGATCCCCGCTGGCGTGCTGAAGGCCTTCACGACTGGGGGTGAACGCTATCATTACATCGCCGCGTCGATCGGGGTGGCCACGCTGCTCACAATCGTGATCTGGGATCGTTTCCGTCCTTCGAAAGTGCATTTTATTCCTGGCGCACTTGCGGGCGTCCTCGTTGCGTCGATCGCCGCCGCGATGCTTCGGCTGCCGATCGACTACGTCGTCGTCCAAGACTCGCTCTTCGCGTACATCACGTTGCCGACCGCCGACACACTTTCAAAGTTCCTCGACCCCGACATCTTGATGTCTGGCGCGGCCCTCGCTTTCGTCGCCAGCGCCGAGACGCTGCTCTGCGCTACCGCCGTCTCCGGTATGCACCAGGGCGATCGCACCAACTACGACCGCGAGCTCGCAGCGCAGGGCATCGGAAACCTTGCATGCGGCGCTTTGGGAGCGCTCCCGATTACGGGTGTCATCAGCCGCAGCACGGCCAACGTCGAGGCAGGCGCGCAAACGGGATCGTCCTCCGTCTTGCCGGCGATGTGGATCCTGTTTTTTGCCGCGCTCGTTCCAGGGCTCCTCGCTTTCGTGCCAGAGTCGGCTTTAGCCGCAATCCTGATCTACGTCGGCGTCCGCCTCCTCCAGGTTTCTACGCCGTGGAGGCTCCTCGAATACGGCTGGCCCATCTTCGGGATTTACGCGGCAACCGTCATCGGCATCGTGGCCATCGACCTCCTGACGGGCATCATCATCGGGCTCGTGCTTTCGACGCTCAGGTTGGTCTACTCTTTGGCGCACCTCGACATCGAGCGCGTCGACGTGGGGGAACGCATCGAGCTGCATCTGCACGGCGCGGCGACGTTTGTCGCGCTCCCCCGGCTCGCTGCGGCCCTGGAAGAGATCCCTCCCGGTACTGAGCTTCATATGCATGTCGACGAGCTCGATTTCATCGACCACGCGTGCCTCGATCTCATCGCTGCCTTTGAATCGCGACACAACGACACCGGCGGCAGCGTCATCATGGAGTGGCACTCCTTGATGGGCCGCTACACTCGGGGCGGCATCCGTGCCGCTGCCCGCCGAAGCGCAGTTCCCTCACCACCTAGCGATACCAACGGTGACTAGCCGAGACGAAGGGAACTCTACTCGCAGCGCGGGTCGGCTTCCTGCAGGGTGATGATCACCTCGGCAGGGGTAGGAAGCGAGACGCAACCATTGTCGGTTTCGCAGACGAAGTCGTTGTTCGCGGCCGCGCTGTGACACTCGAAACAGGTGTCGCCAAGGAAATTCACGGCGTCGTTGCCACGAGTGGCGATCTCGGTCCCCTCGTCGGTAGGTAGGAGGGCAAAGAACTCCCAGTCGTTGGTCTCTTCGGAAAAGCCGACTTCTCGTTTCACCATCGCCTCGAACGGGACCAGCTGAAGAAGCGTGCCGCGAGGATACGGCAAGGGCGCCTCTCCCTCCGCCACCGCGACCGACGCCGCGAGATCATCGAGCAGGTTCTTGACGTAGAACCTCCGAACCTTCGTGCCATCGAGAATGCAGTCAAAGGACGCTTCCGTCACCTCGACAGGCAACGAGTCGGCTACGCCGCCGGCGCCGCCACCACCGCCACCGCCGGCGCCACACGCCGCGGCTACGACCTGTGCCTCCTCAGAACCCCGTCGATGGCGCAATCGTTGACGTTTCCGTTCGCGGGGCAACCGCTGTCCCCCCCCCCCCCCCAACGTCCAGTTCGAACCGAGCGGAGCTCACGAAAACCAATGGTTGCAGTCCATGTCATCCTCCACGGTCACGCTCATTCCAAAACAGTTCGATCTCACGCAACTGCGCGGGGTTTCTCACGGATTCGCGTCATTGCGGATGACGTGTGCG